>JAZBNU010000204.1:0-5512 GCA_036350815.1 Desulfopila sp. | reverse complement strand
GAAGAAGGGGCTTTGACCGGTCCATCCATCATGCCTGGAGGATCAGAAGCGGCCTGGCCTGCTGTCAAACCGATTTTCCAGAAAATCTGTGCGTATACAGATGATGGAGAGCCCTGCTGTGACTGGGTCGGACAGAGCGGCTCCGGCCATTTCGTCAAAATGGTACACAACGGCATTGAGTATGGTGATATGCAGCTCATATGCGAAACCTATCAGATGCTGAAAGACGGCATCGGTCTCTCAAATGAAGAGTCTTCCGCGGTGTTCGCCGGCTGGAACAGCGGGGTGCTCGAATCATACCTTATTGAAATAACGCAACACATTCTTGCTCACAAGCAAGAAGACGGCAGGTCTACCGTTGATCTCATTCTTGATACGGCAGGACAGAAAGGCACGGGAAAATGGACTGTGGCGGAGGCTCTTGATGTCGGTATTCCTCTGACCCTCATCGGTGAGGCGGTTTTTGCTCGTTATCTCTCTGCTCTTAAGGAAGAAAGGGTTGCGGCCTCAAAGATGTGTAAAGGTCCAAAATCACCATTTACCGACGATCGCTCGGAAATGATAGCAGATCTTGAGCAGGCCTTGTACGGCGCTAAAATCGTCTCCTATGCCCAGGGGTATCAGCTTATGCGGGCTGTTGCCGCTGAGCAGAACTGGCGCCTTGACTTTGGCGGTATTGCGCAGATGTGGCGGGGCGGCTGCATTATCCGATCTGCGTTTCTCAGTGATATACAGAATGCTTTCAAGGCTGATGCGGAACTGGTCAATATCATTCTGGCACCATTCTTCCGGAAAGCCATCGAAAAGGCCCAGGAAGGCTGGCGTCGCACTGTTGTCAGAGCTGTCCAATCAGGCATTGCCATACCGGCAATTGGGGCCGCGTTAAGTTATTACGACGGCTATCGGAGTGTCAATCTGCCCGCTAACCTTCTTCAGGCGCAACGCGATTATTTCGGCGCCCATACCTATGAGAGAGTCGATAAGCCCAGGGGACAGTATTTTCATACCAACTGGACCGGCCGCGGCGGCACGACCTCTTCTACCAGTTATGATGTCTAACCCTCGACACCTAGTTAGGATAGCCCGGGGGCTTTTGGGTGATGGAAATCTGATACCAATGTTCTGAAGCCCGTATTTTAAGAGCATGGAAGCACACATAAGGAGAGCAACGTGAGCCCAAAAGAACACCATAGCAAAGAGGCGCTCCTGCACGTCGATGATCTGCAGGAGCTGGAAAAAGCCCTGCGCCGGGTTGTAGATCTGGCTGAACGCAAATACGGCTTTCCAGCAAAGAGCTATGCCGACTGTTTTGTCGGCAGTGAGGCTGTTGCAAAAATGGTTGAAGCGGGACTGGCCGCCGATGAAGAGGATGCGCTGCGCCTTGGCAATATCATGCTCCAGTCGGGGGTATTCCATCATGTTCAGCGAGATCATATTTTTAAAAACGAATTTCTCTTCTATCGTTTTGCTTCTGATGAAGATCATGGTGGCCTGCCAGACAAAGTTGCAGGTGGTCCAGCGGTACGCTGGTCCGATTTTCTTGGGACGTTAACCGGGGTACGGGATGGTGAAGAATCTTTGCAGCCAAACATACCGGAACCCGATTCCGATCTGGCCGCCATGGAGCAGATTGATCTTGAGGCGGTCGGCATCTCCCCTCTTGATGAGCATAATGCCAGGCTGCTCGATAATGTTCATCCGAAGCAATGGGTTGATCCAAAGCCTAAGCCATCATACAACCTCGTGGTGATCGGTGCAGGAGCCGGAGGACTTGTTACTGCTGCCGGGGCTGCCGGGGTCGGCGGCCGTGTGGCACTTATTGAGTCCCATCTTTTAGGCGGTGACTGCCTGAATGTCGGCTGTGTTCCTTCAAAAGCCCTTCTCCGCTGCGCCAAAGCCGCTGCAGCGGTGCGTGATGCCGGCCGGTTCGGGGTCAGAGTGGAAGGAGAGGTGAGTGTCGATTTTGCGGCGGTGATGGAGCGGATGCGGCGTCTTCGTGCCCGTATCTCACCTGTCGACTCTGCCGGCAGATATTCGGATCAGCTTGGTGTTGATGTTTTTATGGGAAGGGGCAGGTTTACCGGCAGAAACAGTATCGAGGTAAACGGAGCCACCTTGAATTTCGCTAAAGCAGTAATTGCCACAGGTGGTACCGCAGCCATTCCTAATATTCCCGGTCTGGCAGAGGCACCATATTTGACCAATGGTACAATATTTAACCTGACCCGTCGGCCGCGCCGTCTTGGGGTCATCGGCGCGGGGCCCATTGGGTTGGAGCTTGCTCAAGCTTTTCAGCGCCTGGGATCACAGGTGACGGTTTTTTCTCGCAGTGAGCTGATCATGCCTAAAGAAGATCCCGAAGCGGCAGAAAGAGTCAAGGCGTCCATGCTGGAGGACGGTGTCTCCTTTGTTTTTAATTCCAGCTACTGCCGTATTGAAAGCGGACAGGACCACGAAGAGGTACGCGTGGTTCTCGATGCTGGCGGTGTGGAGAAGGTCCATGTCTTTGATGCTCTCCTGGTCGCTACCGGTCGGAAACCTGCGGTCAGTGGCATGGGTCTGGAGGAAGCAGGGGTGGAATTCGATCTTCGCAAAGGGGTGATCGTTGATGATAGTCTGCGGACGACCAATCCCGATATTTTTGCCGTGGGAGATGTCGCCGGAAAATATCAGTTCACCCATATGGCTGATTTCATGGCACGTATGGTTATAAAGAACGCTCTGTTTTTTGGGCGCGACAGGGTTTCCGAGTTGCTGGTTCCCTGGGCTACGTATACAGACCCGGAGGTTGCTCATGTCGGTCTGTATGAAAAAGATCTGCAGGAGCGCAATATTGCCTACACTACTTTTCAACGAGAGTTTGCCGAGGTTGACAGGGCCATAGTTGATGGTGAAGATGCAGGTTTTGTTAAGATTCATGTAGCCACCGGCAAGGGTCGGATTCTGGGGGCGACTATCGTCTCCAGTCATGCCCGTGACATGATAAGTGAAATCAGTGTAGCGATGCGGGCGGGTATGGGGCTGGGCAGCCTGGCAGGAGTGATTCATCCCTATCCGACGCTTGCCGAGGCTATCCGGCAATGCGGTGATATGTATAACCGCGAGCGGCTTACCCCCACCGTCAAAACCATTTTTCATAAGCTGATGGCTCTGCGACGCTGAGGAGAGCAGGAAACGCAGAATGAGCTGGCTAAATCGTGGTGCGGGGATGGTACCGAAATTCCCCAGAATTACTTTTGCTCTCTTTCGATAAACATCTTCAAGCCTTTTTCCTGGTATTCGTCGATGAAGGCAATGATCTTTTCTTTGATGGCGTCACGCACTGTGCGGGTTTGCTTGAGAATATCGTCATGGGTTCCGGTAAACGCCGATGGATCGTCGAAAGGCCAGTGCAGGCGCAGGACCCGGCCGGGGAAAATGGGACACCGGGCACCCGCTTTTTCTGAGCAGACCACAATGACAAAGTCATAATGGTTACCCTTTTTGTAGAGATCAAAAACGCTGGTGGTGGTGTTCGCCGAGATGTCTATACCGTCTTCCTTAAGGACCTCAATCACATTTGGGTTAAGTGATCCCGGCTCAAGACCGGCGCTTTCCGCCCCGAGTTCTCCCGCAGCAAGATGGTTCAGGTAAGCTTCCGCCATCTGGCTTCTGGCAGAATTGTGTTCGCAGATAAAGAGTACATTCCTCATGGGCTGCCTTTGTTAAAATGATGGTGAAAATGGAGTTATATGCAGAAGATCCTACCAGTCGATTGTAAGGGAAAGATAAAAAGAAGATTAGGAAATGATTAGCCCTGATGTTTTCATTACATCAATTTTGAAATTGGAACTGCTGGGACAAACTCCCTTTGGAGCCATGGTATCTCAATGGTGCATTTCGGACGAAAAATCAGGTGATTATTTGAGAAACCATCCTCGTATTGGATGATAATGGATTTTTTCCAGTTCGGCAAAGCCGCTCCTGCCATCTGAAACGATAATAAGGTCTGCCTGCTTGAGTCTGTCTGCTGCACGTGGTTTGATTTTTTCCCTCATTGTTTTCACCATGATCAGCAGGCCCGGTCGAATAAACGCCCCAAGACTGTTGGATTCACAGATAACTGCGCCCGGGGTGTCAATCTGACGGGAAAACTGCTGAAAACCTGCTTCGATTTCACTGTTTTCGCCGCGCAGGTAGAAGACCCTGGCGGCACCGGCGCGCAGCATTCTTGAGGTGTCTTTGCGGCTTTCCCGGCGGGTTTCCTCAAAAAGAGATTGGCGGGATTCCTCGGCAGAATGGCTCCCATGGAAAACGGCCTCGTCTGGAAAAACAGCTGAAACCTTGAGAGCATATATCTTGTGGTTCGCAGAGATGCGTTGTATGAGACGGCAGATAAACTCGGTTTTGCCGACATTGCGGCCGGTTCCTCCAACGATGAGGAGGTGACTGTCGTGATGCATTTTTCAGGTCGCTTCTGTAAGAGGAAAAATTGAGCCGGATACTTGAGAGTTACATTATTGAGTCGAGGAAACAAAGGCAAGCAGTTTCTCTGAAAGGAACGTTTTGGGCATCAATAAAAGTAAAGGTAGGGAGCAGCATCCGTTTTGAGGAAGAGGAAAACCTGTTTAAATGGGTGGTGGCGAGTTAGTTAAGGTTCAGGACATTCTCGATCAAAACAGCAAAATCTTTTTTCATCAAGGGTTTACGAATGAACCATTTAATTCCCAGAGCCTGTGCCTCTGCCTCTCCAAACTCGCTGCTGAAACCGGAACACATGATTATTGGGATCTCGGGGTTGATTTTGAGTATCTCTTTGCTGAGTTCGGCGCCGTTAAGGCCAGGCATCCTGAAATCTGTGATGACGAGGTCGAACTGGTCGGGCAGGTCTTTGAAAATTTCAAGGGCATCTTCACTGTTGGCATAGGAGATGACGTTGTATCCCAGTTTCTCAATAATTCTTTCAGCAAGATTGAGAAGTTGAATTTCGTCGTCTACAAGAAGGATGCGGTATGTTTTTTTGTTCATGTGATACTGCTCCCAAGTTGGAAATATTTGAAATATTCCTGTCCGCCGGTGGAAGTTAAATGCTGCGTTCTGAGTTGCTGCAAACTTCAAGGAGTCCATAGCCCGGCTTACCCCGCAAGGGACGCTGGTATGAAAGTGCCGAAGTACATATGTGTAATACCGTAGGAGCAGTAATACCATAGGAGCAGGAAAAAGACGCTACTGATTGAGTACGTATATAGTACGTATTAAAATAGGGTATATGCTTTTCGTTTGATGATTTTTCTGCTGTTATATCTTGCTATATTGCTGATATAAATAGAAAGTGAGTTGTGTTCAAGAATACCGGGCGTTTGACTTGTGGTGTTGATTACGTACGTTTGAGAGGTCCTTTTTCTCTCCTGGAAAGTTAGGCTGCCGAGCGTTTCTTGTCAGGTAGACAGTGGAACGGTCATGGGAAGAAAAACGTATGTGATGGTTACATCTGCGAAAGATAGGCGGCAAGATTGGTCTTTACGGAAGTGAG
>JAZBNU010000203.1:0-2966 GCA_036350815.1 Desulfopila sp. | reverse complement strand
TAAAGAATGGATAAGATAGCCTTTGCCGGTGTAGAGGTTAACAGAGTCACCCTGAAGCGCCTGTTTTTCAGCAAGACAATGCTTTTTGGCTATGCTCTGCTGGTGGTCGCCCTTATAGGGGTGTATGAAATTTTTGATATCCGCTATTTCAGCGTAGCGGCTAACGCCCATGACGCCGGAATCAATCCCACCGACCCGTCCCTCAAAGAAGCCATGAAGCTTGCCGTTTTCGGCACTGTGGGAGAAATTGACCGCAACCTTCCCTGGACCATACTGATTGCCAACTATATGTATATGATCTACACGGGAAGCGGAGTTATATTCCTGGTCGCCCTGGCGGAGTTGATGAATTTCAACCTCGTAGCCAGAGCTGCTGCCGGTTTTATGGTGGCAGGCCTTGCCATGATCTTCGCCGGCCTTTTTACCATAGCAACCGACCTCAACATGCTGAATATGCACTGGATGCTCCTCACCCCGAACGTGAAGGCAGGAATCTGGCTGATGCTCCCACTGTATTGCACCTATATTCCCTTTGTTTTACTGGAAATATATCTCCTGCTCACCAACAAAAGAGAATGGGCCAAACGGCTGGCCATGCCCATCCTGATGCTCAGCATCGGGGTTGATCTGGTGGAATACTATATCCAGGCCAAACTGTTCTCCATGAATACCGCCCGGCACCTGTGGACGGAGTTTCCCGCCTTAACTTTTTATTTCATTATTTCAGCCTTTGTCTCCTCTTTAGGAGTGATGGGAGTCAACACCTATCTTGTCCACCGCAAAAAGCCGGAATATGAGTCACTCATGGACCTCATCAGAAGGGCCATGCTGTTTTTTGTCTTCGTTCTCGGCCTCTATGAAATCATCGGCTATATGACAGTAGATAAAGACTGGGCGTTTCTCATTCTCTTCGGGCCTTTCAGCGTTTTCTACTTCCTCGGCTATGTACTGCTCACCCTGGCGCTGCCTTTCCTGTTTATTGTCAAGCCAGGCAGACCGATCTTTACCCTCATTGCCTCTATTTGTGTGATTATAGGAGGTTTTGTCGGGAGGTATCTGTTTGTTTATGGCGGCAATGCCAACCCAATGTCGAATCGTTTCGGTACTGGCTATGAACGCTATGAATTTTATGGACAGGCTAAAACCTTCATTTATAATGCTCCACACCTCGGTGAAATCCTGATAGTGGTGGGTTCTATCGGTGTAGCTGTGGTTATCTATAAATTTTTTGATGTTCTCTTCTCCATCGGCAGACTGAGAGAACATCACTGAAACAACGGGACAAGGAAACACCCCGGGACAGGTGGCTCTTCACTTAAAACAAAGAAATCCATCTGTTATGGTGACACTTAATCTATATACTAGTAAAGGAGAAGTTTTATGAGATGTAAATTTCTAGGTATCATTCTGGTAGCATGCGGTTTATTTATTGGCACTTCAGGATTTGTCACAACAAACATGGCAGCCGCCGCAGCCACGTCTCCAAGTCCACAGGTTCAGGAACTGATAGACAAATTCAAGCTGGAAATTGTTGATTATGACTATGCAGTAAAGGCAATCGGTGACGGCACCAGAAACGGTGCCAAAGCAGTATTGATTGATGCCAGGCCCAACCCAAAGTACCTCCGCGGTACAATCCCCTCCAGCATCAGCATTCCGGACACCCAGATCGATAAATACATCGGTCAGTTGGATGGTGTTGCCAAAGACAAGGAAATTCTGGTTTTCTGTGGTGGCTGGGGATGTGAAAAAAGCCCCATCGTTGCCGGTCATCTACAGGGTTTAGGGTATACCAACGTAAAACTCTACCAGGCCGGTGAACCGGAATGGGGTTCAAAAAATTACCTTGAAGTCGGTCTTCCGGTAGTCGAATCCGCCCTGGAGAAAGACAGTGCCCTGTTGATGGATGCGCGCCCGCGACCCAAATATCTGGGAGAAACCATTCCAGGCGCACTCTATATGAATGACGTCGAACTCGACAGACTGGCCGGTCGTTTTCCAGCAGACAAGAACACTGCCATCATTGCCTTTTGCGGCGGATACGAATGCCACAAATCTCATGTTGTCGCCAATGCACTTTTGGCTCGCGGCTATAAAAATGTCAGCGTTTACGCCGGCGGCCTGCCCGAATGGAAAAAAGCCGGGATGCGTACCACCTCCGGTGCTAAAAAAGCAAGTGCTGATACCGCCGTCAAAGAAGACGTTTTTGTCGATGGCATTAAAGCAGGTGTCGACGAAGGCACTGTTGACGGTGAATGGCTCAATGGCCTGATCCAGGAAGGAAAGGTTCCTGCCAATGTCACCCTTATAGACGTTCGTAAAGAGGCCGACTACAACGCAGGCCATCTGCCCGGCTCTATCAATATCGAAGCAGGTGATCTCAGCAGCGATGACCTTGTCGCCAAACTTCCCCAGGATAAAGTTTCTATATTTTTCTGTGGCAGTGGTGCAAGGGCGATGGAAGCATTCCTGAAACTCAAAGATGACGGCAAAGACGTAACCCGAGTGATGTATTTTGATGCAAATATCAGCTGTAATTCAGACAACGTCTGTGAAATAGAGGTCAATGAACCTTTAGGATAAAAACAAGGCTGTCTTGAAAAAAGCTCAGATGTTCCGCCCTTCCAGGGGCGGAACATCTCGGCACTTCTTCCGGATAGCCATTTGAGTATAGTTGCGAGCGTTACCGCTCCACTGACATTCAAAAATTCTACCTAAACAAGGAGAACATCATGAAAAAAATGCTAGTCCTGCTCTTTATAGCAATTATCGCCATTGGATTCACCGGTACGACTGCTCTTGCCGATGCCAATAAAGGCCAGAAAATTTTCATCAAAATGATGAAAGGCCCCTGCGGCTTTGATGGCGGCACCATGGCGAAAAAACATACGCAGGAAGAGTGGAAAGCCATTAACGACGCCGGTCAGCTCAATGACGAATTGCTGAAACACTGTCCCAACGCCCAG
>JAZBNU010000202.1:0-9271 GCA_036350815.1 Desulfopila sp. | reverse complement strand
CCATTATGCATATTAAAATCGGTAATGGCAAAAAGCAGCATGGAACTAATGCCAACCAGAGCGCCGATGCCGATAAGAATAGAAAAATTGTCCCGCCGCCTGATAATCATCCGCCAGCCATTTGCTGCAACAGCAACAACAAACCACCCGGCAAGCAAAAAACCTATAATACCGCCATTGGTGAGCAGTTCGATGTAATCGTTATGTGCATGGTCATACACATGTTGATTTGCAATAGTTTTATATAACGGGAAAATATCAACGAAAGTACCGAAACCTGCACCAGTAAGCCAGAAAACCTTTATAATCTCTACAGTATCTCGCCAGGTATCGATCCTGTCGAACTGCAGCTCTCCCTCTACCGTGATAGAGTCATTAATCCGAGAAACCAGCTCTTCACTCTCGAAATTAAAAAAGAAGAGTGTAATTCCAGCAACAAAAATCAGAAGGACCGGCCAGGAGCGGATTCCACGTTTCCTGGAGAGAAAATAGTAGAAGAGCAACAGCGACAGAAGTGTAACAAGAATACCGGTACGGCTCAAACTGAGCAGAATAGAAAAGAGGATAACAACAATACCGAAGGCGAGAAGGATCTGCAGGTTGCTGCCAGGTGACGAGAAAAAGTCCACAATCCTGGCACGAAGCGATTCCGTAGAATCAACAGTCGGTTTGTGGTACAGAAACAGTCCAAGCAGAAGCGGCAGCAGCATCGCCATAAACCCGGCAAACTGGCCTCGGTGAATCCAGGGGCCCATAAATCTGGCATCCGGGCCAGACCGGAACCAGTAGATATGCTCAGGAGAAGTGTATCTCTGCAGAATAGCAAGAAAGGCTATAAAGACCGCAAGGCCAACAATAATTTTAACGGTTTTCTCAAGCCATCTACCATTACTCAGCAGCTGAATGGTAATAACATAAAACAAACCATAGGAAGCGATACGGAGCAGCTCTAAAACTGTAGCTTTCCGATGAACAGACAGAGATGTCCAGCTGTCCTCCCCCATGGCCTGATAGACAGGTTCATAGACAGCAGCGCTGCCAGGAGAAAGAATTGCAAGCAACCAAGGTGGAAGAGGCACAAGCTGCAAGGCCATATAGAGTAGTAGAAGAAAAAGCGGTAGCGCTCCGGGAACAGCAACGGTGGATATTCGTCCCTGCAGCTGATAAAAAAGGAGCAACAGGCCGAGCACGCCAACAGCCAGCTCAACCGTAGTAATGGACCAGAGCTCTACCGAGGCAAAAGCCAGCGGCGCAAAAAGGAGTATAAAAATAAAAAGATATAGCAGAAAAGAAGGAGTGTTTTGATCTTTTACCTGCAATGGTATACCTACTCAGATAGAAATCAGACAAAAAACCATACCGTACAATACGGCTCACCCGTATCAGTCGGTATTCTTGGCGTAATAAGTATTATAGCCGGAATAGTAGCCCTCGCCCGCCGGACGTTCTTTCATACCATTAAGAACAAAGCCCAGCAAATGAGCCTGGACATCACGTAATTTTTTCATGCCGCCGATCAGCATCTCATTGGTTGTCTGCCGTGCCTTCACCACCACAATAGTGCCGTCAACAATCCGACTCAGGGTAAGACTGTCGGTCACCCGCTGGATTGGTGGGGAATCCAACAAAATAAAATCAAATATTTCAGCCATTTTTTTGATCAGATCCGTCATTTTCTTCGAACTCAGCAGCTCCGCCGGATTAGGCGGAATAAGACCAGAGGGAATGAGTTTGATTGACTCTCCCGGAATATCGAAGAGGATATTACCATCCATATTGCCAGTGAGATAGTTACTCAAGCCAACTTTATTATCCATATTAAAAAGTGAGTGCATACGCGGTTTGCGCAGATCGCAATCAATAACGAGCACTTTTTTCCCACCTTGGCTTAACATCCTGGCAATATTGATGGTAGTGGTGGTCTTTCCCTCTTTCGGCGACATGCTGGTGATCAGGATTGTCTGAGGAGGCCGTTCCGCTGATGAAAGCAATAGATTTGATCGAATCAGTCGATAGCTCTCTGCGATAGGCGACAACGGCTGACGTACGACAAAGGATTCAATCTCCTCTTTTTTCCCTTTAAGCTGCTCGATAGTACCCAAAACAGTAAGATCAAACTTATTGATTAAATCTTTTTCAGATTTAACTGTATTATCGAGGAATTCAAGTATGAACGCCAAACCAAGTCCTAAAACACATCCAAGAACAAGTCCGAGCGCCAGCTCTTTTCGCTTGTTGGGATACGATGGTCCACCAGGCTGTTCGGCCTGACGAACTACCCAGATATTGACACTCTGAGCCTGCTCCGTAACTCCTGTTCGTTTGATACTCGAAGTGAGCGCATCATAAAGAACCCTGTTGGTATCGACTTCACGCTGCATTATGGAAAGCTGAACAAATTTCTCGTTAACATTGAGAAGTTCCGATTTCGTTGCAGCCAGAAGTTCTTTTAGATTGTTTTCCCGCGATTTGGCAAGTTCGTAGGAATTCCTGGTGGTGGCAATAATCCGGTCCACTTCCAGTTTCATCTCATTGGTTAGAATATCAAGCTCATCCTTAGCCCGAATCATATTCGGGTGCTTTTCCCCATATTTCTTGGACAATTCATTGATGTTCTGCCTGGCCTTGAAAATCTTTTCACGTATTGCCTGGATAACGTTATTGGCGGCAAAAAGGGGAATCTGCACCAGAGCTGTCATATCGTTTTTGGCATTGGAAATCTGCTGGTAGACTCCCTCCAACTCTCTTCGCTCGGTCTGCGCATTGGTAAATTCCGTATTAATCTGATTAAGCTTTTGCGGGATCACCGCCAGCCTGTTCTCCACCGTAACCAGATCATTATCGCGCTTATATTCCTGCAGGGCATTTTCGGCAGCCTCCAGCTTTTTTCGTTCTTCATTGGCCTTTTCCGTCATCCACTGCAGTTCATAGTTGGTGGAACTCAGTTTGATATCAAGCGTCACATCTTTATAGGCCTGTACGATGGCATTTGCCACCAGTTTTGCAATGGCGGGGTCTTTATGTGTGTAGGTGATATTAACGATTTTAGAGTCAGGAACAGGAGACACACCAAGACCGTTACGGACAATATTCGCTATAATATCAGCATCTGTAAATGACTGGGGATCGTTCTCGGAGCTTTCCTGTAAGCCTGTACTTTGCATTTCAGGCTTTCTTTTTTTTTCAGGCAACAAAGAGGCAATGAAATTTTTAAAATTCTTTTTCTGTTCACCGAAAAAGGTCGTTCGAGATGAAGTATTGGAAATAAAATACGGTTTATACCTCTGATCCAACTGCATATTTTCAACAACTCTTCGTGCTACACCTTCACTTTTAATGATTTCTGTCTGAGTGGTCAAAAAAAAAGGATCATACCCGAAATATTGCCTGTCAAGATTAGCAGAACCCTGGTTTTTCTCAATGAGCACGCTTGAAGACGCAGTATACATTGGGGTGATGGTATTCACCCTGAGAAACTGCCAAGCGAATACGATGACAATAATTATTACAATTATCGATAACCGTTTTCGAATAATACTGAAATAGTGCCGTATATCAAATTCGCTGTCTTCAGGGTCATCCTGATATATATCTAACGTACGCTCATTTTGCATAGACATCACAAAGAGTTGATTCGCTACCACCTATAGAGGTTAAGCCATACAATAGTAGTAATTTTCGTGATCTGCGGTCAAAAAAAACTCTCCGGCACCACTATCACATCGTCTTCTTTCAGCATGGTATCAAGAGGAACACCTTTTAATAATTGCTTATCCTCTCCCTCCACCCGGACAATGCGTACACCGGATTTTGATGCTTTTCCGGTAAAACCTCCTGACAACGCAATTATTTTCAGTACCGTAGTTCCATCACCGCAAGGGTACGTTCCCGGGCTTTTTACTTCTCCGGTAACAAAACACATCCCTCCTTTTGAAATATTAACAGTATCCCCATCCTGGATGGGAATATTCTGGCTGATATCTCCACGTTCGATCAATGATATCAGATCAATCACGATAACATCGCTGGAACCGTTGTTGCTGCGTTTCACTGTCGCGTTGTCACCGGCTTCATTCGTCAATCCTCCGGCCTTGGATAATAGTTCCAAAAAGCTGATTGCACCGCTTAACTCTATCAATCCGGGATTCTTCACCTGGCCCAGAATAACCACTTTTTTACTACGATATTCGGCTACGAAGACATTGACCTGGGGGTTGACGAGATACCCGTCGGCAAGCAAACGGGTAATCTTCAAAGCAACTTCGGGGACCGCCAGACCACCAACCTCAACTTGTCCCAAAAGCGGCATAATAATCATGCCGTCGCCATTAATCATAACCTTGGTGGCCAAATCGTCATTATCATATACCGTGATATTAATAACGTCGCCCGGCCCGACGATATATTCATTGGCTTGAAGCATACCGCCGTAATCGGCTAGAATGCAGAGCAAAACGATAATACAGAATTTCCGGTAACCCACTTCACCACCTGTTAAATAAAACCCCCCCTGGGAATATGCATTCTGCTCATTTACCAGGGGGGGGAATGTCAATCTTATAACGCAAGATTCAAACCAAGCATAAAGGTATTTGAGGTGTATTCAAAAAAATCTTGGGTTGAATCAACCTCTTCATAAACATACGCTGCTTCGGCACGGAGCCATTCTTTAAAAAGATATTGCACTGCCGGTCGAAGAGTATAGGTCTGCTCTTCTCTATCCTGAGCAACCAGCTGAGTGTAATCTGCGTCTTCAAATCGGAAATTAAGCGAGCCGCTAATCTTTTCGGTAAATTTTTGAGAATAGTTGAAGGCTGCCCCCCATACAGTTCGGTCACTTGCCTGCACACTATCGGTTTCTTCGTTTGTTCTGTAGACTGAAAGATTCATTTCCGTCTTCTCAGAATAACGGTATGTCGCCTGTAAATCAAGGGCAAGGCCATCATAGCCGCCCCGTTCTTCCAAATCAAATTCTCTGTCCTGATAACCGGCCTTAAAGAGCAGCGCCAGTTTCTCGGTGGTGTCCCATTTTATACCGCCATAATAGAAATTCTGCTCACTGTCATTTTCACCGGCATCATCATATGCAACATCGATATATCTGTATTGTAGAAACAGAGATGTTTTCTCACTGATATTGAAGTAACCGTATAGATCTACAGCATTATCCGTTCTGTCTTTATAGTCTTCAAGGTTTTCTTCATAGTTGAGATAAAAATTACTGTAATCCAATTGAAAACGCAGCTTTTCCGTCATCTCCCAGTCTGCGGTCGCCATGAAAAAATTAGAGTTGAAACGCGGTCGCACACTCTCACGCGTGAGTGTCTCGGTACCAAACTTATCCTCCGATTCAGTATAGCGGTCGACCACCTGCAGAGACAATCCTCCCCGCATATTATAACGGAACAACCCTTCACCGACAAAGTCTATATCATCAAGCTCGCTATCTTCAGAATAATATTTAAAATCTGCACCAATCAGAGCATAGGAAGTGTATCTATCGGGAGAAGAGCGGTCTTTCAATTGG
Source organism: Desulfopila sp. (assembly GCA_036350815.1). Taxonomy (GTDB): domain Bacteria; phylum Desulfobacterota; class Desulfobulbia; order Desulfobulbales; family Desulfocapsaceae; genus Desulfopila_A. The sequence continues at coordinate 3,744 of JAZBNU010000202.1, read as the reverse complement.
TTCTGCAACCCCCCTGGCGAGGTATTATGTGGAGTGAGGCTTATGGGTATAACCTTTTTACGAGGCAGTGCAAACCATATTCCAGGAGAAATCCTGGTGAGAAAGTTCTCGGTTTCCACAACATTAGAGTTATAGAGATTGTCGGTAAACTCACCATAGATATTGAGATACGGATGAAAATAGCCACCATCAAGTCCAAAAATTTCACGCCGATCCCCTATCTCGCTGTCTTCCGGGAGAAGAGAAATCTGCTCCTCCCCTTGGCCTAGTGGTACATCAGCACCCTGCGGCGTATTGGCGGAAGCGGATGCCACCACAACCAGGTCGCTGATCTGAACAGCATGACAGTTCGACACATGGGCTGAAACCCCAAGGACCAAACAATATATGGCAAAGAACCCTAATCTAAGACTCATCCCCCCCCCTTCTTTCATGTATACTTAAGACAAGCTGTTTCGCTTTCTTTCCTGCGAAACAAAAAATGGTCAACCTGCACCAACGTACAGCTTAACCATTTTAATATTCATCTGTCTTTCATGCTGATTACTTTCGCCTGACACGCCCGGGAGCCTACGAAACAAAAGATAGTGCGAAAGTCATCCTCAGAAAGTTGATGGGCTAACGTTATCACCGCCTCCGCCTGTAGTCACACTGACAAAACTGGTTCCTGTCCCAACCGGCGTAAAAGGCTGGGCATCGGCTACCACGTCACTGCATTCTGCGATACTTTTACGATAACCGGCAGTGATGAGAAGTTCCGAAATACCCCATTTTTCAGCAGCAGCCCTAATGTCCTGTCCCTGTGCTCCAGCACAGTAAAGAGCCTTGACGAGATTAGAGGGATTAAGTCCTTCGAACTGCAGACCATTCTCAACAATCGCATCCGGAGTAATACCTTCCTTCATCGCAACTTCAACAGCGTTGTCAATACCTTCCCTGACATAGGCTTCCCTGAAATCAACCAGCCATTCCGCCAGCGCCACCGAGCAGGTAACCATCAGAAATATCAAAACGATCCCTGACTTCTTCATTTCATTACCTCCGTATATGTTTATCAACTACATTACCTATCAACTAAATATGTAAGTCCAACTTCATCTTTGTAAATAAAATCTGCACGTCATTCCCAAACAATTTTAAAAGATTTTCAAACGTTTTTAGTGATATAAATTGTATTTCTATCTAGCATAACTATTATCGTACTGAGTACTGTTATGCAAGGTCTTTTTAGATATCGTTAAGATTTTCAATACTCTTCTCACTCTTTCCACTTTTGCGAAAAACAGCAAAATACGCCTCAATTTTTCGGAAGAAAGGCAATAGCCCCCAAAGATCTTTACTACAAGTAAAGAGAACAATTCTGACAGGACTACGTATACGCTCAGCATGTGCTTTCCGCTTAGTTCTGCCTGACGTTTCTAGGTGTTATGTGTATTTTGTCGGCAAAATCATAAAAAGTCACCCATTAGCACTTTGTGAGTACTGTATTTCCCCATGCTTCGGCTTTTTTTTCTTGAATCTGCGACTATATCTAAGCAACCTAGGAATGAAAAATGAAGCTACAGTGCAAATAATGAAGTAAAGGCAGAAAGCAGCAAAAAGATAATATTCAGGAATGAAGTATAGAGGAAACAGCAAACTGAGTGCTCCCATAAAAAAGCTTAAACCAAGAATTGCTTTAACCGTCCAAAGCTTGCTTAAGCCAAGGCGCATGAAAATATGATGCAAATGAAACTTATCGGGCAAAAAAGGATTTGAGCCATTGATAATCCTTTTGCTCATAATCAGCAATGTATCTGTAATAGGAACAGCCAGTATCAGCAGGGCTGCCACAGGAGGCATTGCCGCCGCACTGCCCTGGGTCAAAGCAAGCGCCATAAATCCCAGGGAAAAACCAAGACAGAGACTGCCCGCATCTCCCATAAATAGCACGGAAGGGTACCAGTTATATTTGAGAAAACCCAAAACAGCGCCCGCCAAGGCAAAATTGAGGAGCATCAACGGTACATCACCACTAAAAGATGCATGTAAAGCAAAGAAGAAAAAGGCAATAAAAGAGACACCACCGGCCAATCCATCCAGCCCGTCAATCAGGTTGATGGAATTGATGACCCCGACAATGCAAAAAACGGTCACACACCAGATAACTATCTCACCACCAGGGATATCAAGATTACCGATTCCAAGTAAATCACCAAAAGTTCTCAAACTGACCGCGCTGAAAAAGATCAGCAGCATCGTCGCACCTATCTGGGCGAGAAATTTCTGTTTGTGGCCGACTTCTTTAAAATCATCAAGAAAACCTACTAACAACAGAAGAGACAAACCAAGAAAATAGCCACGAAGACCGGTTATAGGAACCAATGCTAGACTACTGAAAGTTGCGGCAATAACTATACCTATGCCGCCTACCAGAGGCTGGGGCGATGTGTGAACTTTCCTCCTGTTCGGATGGTCGATCAAACCAATTCGTTTCGCTATGTGCGCAAGCTCTGGAAGAACAAAGAGTGCTCCAAAAAGCGCGACTAGAAAAACAATTATAATTCGTAATTCAGCGGTTATCATAGCTCATCAGATTATAGCGCATTGAGTGAGTAACGCAATTTCTCCTGTTGAATTAAACGCATACTATGATCAGGCAGGAAATGAAACAGATAAGTATCCCTATTTCATAACATCCATCTCCTTAAAAACCTCCGGCACATTAATAACAATTTGTATTTATAGAGTTTTTACATATATCAATCCCAAACTTCACACTAAAAAGTCCGAAGATAATTATTCCCACGAAAACAACGCCATACTTACCCAATCCTATGCCCCTCAAGTCGAACCACATGTTAGTAAGCCAAACAACAAGCTGGTAATTCAGAGCGCAGGTTGGTAATCCAAGCCATACGTTGATGCTGATAACCAGCAGAACTTTACTAAATCATAGAGTGGGCGCTAACCCAGCGCTGCCAAACAAACAAAAACCCTCTACAGACAGCCTCATGATGTGCTTTCTACCTTCAAATGGTACTATACAACACTGGAAACGCATGACCACCCTTTACTATAATAATTTTTGCAAATATCACACCAGAACAAAACTCTGCTTACAAATACTTAAGAAATAATTAAATCATCTAATTTTCCAGCCTTTTCGGCTCATGTGCCAATTCCATGGAAGATTTTCTCTTACGCTATCGACCTTGCAGTCTGTGTTAATAAGAAAACCAGATTATCCCTTACTCTCTACTGAAGCCCGGAAGATGGAGAGTTTCAAGGGTAATGAGAATAAAAATGTGACAAATCGTAACGTTGCTGGTATGCAGAAGAGTATGAAATATTATCACACCCCTGAACCCGACTTCAAGCCAATGCCCATTAGCATCACCGATCTGGGCGGTGCCAAGTGTGTCACCGGCCCTGCCGTCATCATCGCCGGCAGCGGCATGTATACCGGCGGCCGCATCGTCAGCCAACTCGTACGGGGTCTGCACGATCCCGTCAGCGGTATCATCTTCGCCGGCTCTCAGGCCAAAAATACCCCCGGCAGAAAAATGATCAATATAGAAATCCCATGCAAGGCCGCCATCCATAAGCTCAGTTCCTACTCCGCCCATGCCGACCAGCGCATGCTGGTGGATTGGGTCTCCTCCATGGTCGAATTACCCCAGGAGATCCGCCTGGTGCACGGCGAGGAGGCCTCCCGCCAGGCCCTGGCAGAAGCACTGCCCCAAGAAATACCATGTCGATACT
>JAZBNU010000201.1:0-3689 GCA_036350815.1 Desulfopila sp. | reverse complement strand
CGGCGCTGGATCAGAAGCACATGCCGCGACAACTGTGGTATATTCCATCGCTCCATGTTTCCGCAAAGCCTCAACAACCAGGGCAACTGTAGATTTTTTCTGACCAACAGCTACATAAATACAGTGAATATCAGTATCTTTCTGGGCTATGATAGCATCGACGCACAGTGCGGTTTTACCGATCTGACGATCGCCGATCACAAGTTCACGCTGACCTCTTCCAACAGGGGTCATGGCGTCAACAGCCTTGGCTCCGGTGTAGCATGGCTCATGAACACCTTTACGCGCGATAACACCAGGAGCAAGTACCTCAATTTTTGATGTCAGTTTGGAGTCGATGGGGCCAAGTCCATCGATGGGGAAGCCAATACCATCGACAACACGTCCTTCCATTTCAGGTCCAACGGGAACCTCAGCAATACGGCCGGTACGCTTGACGATGTCGCCTTCCTTGATTTTGTCAACACTGCCCAGAACGGCACAGCCAACGTTGTCTTCCTCAAGGTTGAGAGCCAGTCCCATAATTCCTCCTGGAAACTCAAGCAGCTCCATGGCCATACAGTTCTGCACTCCATAAACGCGAGCGATACCGTCGCCGACAGAGATTACAGTCCCTGTCTCATTCAGGTCAATGCTTGTCTCGTACTCTCCAATCTGGTCTTTGATAATCTGACTAATTTCTTCGGCTTTGATCTGCATCTATTCTCTCCCCTTAATGGAATCTTTTAAACCTGCAAGCTGTGTTTTGATACTGCCATCCAGTACTAAATCTCCTACCTTGGCCACAATCCCACCAATAAGAGACGGGTCGACACTGGTGGACAATTCCACTTTCTTGCCTGTTAACTTTTCAAGTGCTGCCTGAATTTTGGCTTGTAATTCATCGCTCAATTCTACTGCTGAAGTAACAGATCCGTGACTGATATTTTTTTCCTCGTCAACCATCGCCTGAAACTCTTCAGCAATTTCAGGAAGGATTTCCGCCCGTTTTTTCTCTACCAGCAGATTGAGGAAATTCGCTGATACTTTATCGACCCCGATGGAATCGATCAGACCCGCCATCACCTTTTCTCTGACATCAATCGGGTAAAGGGGATTCGTCAGAGCATCAGCAACTTCCGGAGTAGATGTATAAAGCCCGGCGACTCCCTGAAGAATCTCATTATACGCTTCATACGCATCATTTTCTTTGCCGACGGCAAACAAGGCCTTGGCATATCTTCGAGCTAAAATTGTCTGTTTCACTGTACGGCCCCTACTTTTTCTAAGTAATCTTCGATAATCTTCACCTGATCTTCCGGTGTAAGATTCTTAACGATTAACTCCTCGGCCATGGCAGCAGCCTGATCAGCAATATCATTTTTGAGTTGACGACGGGCCACCATGATTTCGTTTTGAGCTGTCATCTCAGCCTGACGTTTGATATCGGCAGCTGTCTGTTCAGCCTTCTCTATGATCTTGACCTTCTCGATTTCCGCCTGAGCGAGAGCCTTTTCGACGATGGAATCAATTTCTTTCTCCATACCAGCAAGCTTAGCCTCAAATTGGCGATACGACTTCTCCGCCTCTTCTTTTCTCGCCTCCAAGTCTTCTATATCGTCTTTGATTTTGTTCTGGCGTCCAGCAAGCGCTGCTGCGATGGGCTTAGCGCCAAACTTGACCAGGATAATCATCAGAGCAGCAAAGTTGACCACTCTCCAGAAAAGATCCTTTAATTTTTCAGGTGAAAGACTATCTCCCGCTGCCCAAGCTGAAGTAACAGCTAAAGTGAGCACGAGCACCACTGCGATCAGGATAATTGCTCTGCTGTTGTGTTTTACTCCTCGCATTTTTAGAGACTCCTTCCAAGAATTTTTCCTGCCATTGCAGACGCAAAACCTTCGAGATTCTCCTGGAGGCTTTTTCCGGCAGTGTCAACCTGGTTTTTTAGTTCCGTCAATTTCTTTTTCTTCTCCGTCTCGGCCTCTGCCTTTATTGCAGAAAGCTTCTCGTTGCCTGCAGCTGAAGCTTCCGCTCTTGCGGAATCCAGAGCCGCTTTGGCCTTGCTTGATGCGAGGGCCATTTTTTTATCCACTTCTTCCTGACGGAGACTCGCGTGTTTTTTAAATCTCTCGATCTCCTCCTCCATCCCCTTCATCTTTTTGGATCTTTCGCGTAAAATCCCAAGTACAGGCTTGTACAGAACTTTATTCAGAATAAACATCAGTATAATGATGTTAATGATCTGAAATAGTAAGGTTTTGTCCATCGTAATCATGTTTACACGCTCCCGATCGGCTTAGATAAAAATAGTAATAACATCCGCATTTCCGGATGACGACATACTTTTGATAGATACTTCAGCGCAAGTAGACGATTGAATGACAATTCACCATTAAAATGAATGACCATTCACAACGAGAAAAACCTTTACTGCAAATATTCTCAGGTGTCAACCAATTTATATAGAGCTGAGACTTAACTCTGAAAATGATGATCCAATTTTACCCGACGAGCTCCGAACACCTTTTGGCTAAGGGACCTCGGTTGGTGAGAAATTCCCGCTAGCCTTTTAAGATATCAGCCACGTTGTGTGGGACTGAGCGAATAGCTTCGCCTATTTTGTCGGTTAGATTCCCCCCAGCCTGGGCCATATCCGGCCTGCCGCCTCCTTTCCCACCTACAATTCCTGCTGTTCTATTCACAAGATCGCCAGCAGAAATTCTCCCGGTGAGATCCTTTGTGACTATTGCCAGTAAAGCCGCCTTTCCACTTATTACCCCGCCTAGAACCGCAACGCCGCTATCGAGGCGGTCCCTTACTTTATCACCCACTTCACGCAGAGTTTTCGAGCTGTCAAGAACGATCTCGGCAGCAACGACTTTGATGCCTTCCACTTCGACCGCATTTCTCAGAATAGTGTCGAGATCAGAACCTGCTATTTCACGGGAAAGTTCCGCAATCTGTTTTTCGAGCCGCTTCTGTTCTTCAAGGAGGGTGTTTACTTTATCCTGCAGTCCATCGGCCCGAACGTTGAGCAATTCACAGAGTCGCGCCTCCCTTCTGCCCATCTGGGAAAAGAGATCATAGGCCGGCCTGCCGGAGATAGCTTCAATCCGCCTGACTCCCGAAGCTATACCGTTTTCCGTCAGAATTTTAAACAGACCGATCTCGCCGGTAGCTTTGACGTGAGTGCCGCCGCAAAGTTCCTTACTGAACTGTTTAAGGGAAACCACCCGTACCTCATCGCCGTATTTTTCACCAAACAGGGCAGTGGCTCCTTCCGCGATAGCTTCATCTCTGCTCAAAAGCCTGGTTTCGGCCGGTATGTTTTCGCGGATTTTGGCATTAACCAGTGCTTCGATCTGGAGTATTTCTTCTTCTGTAAGGGGAGAAAAATGTGTAAAGTCAAAACGCAAACGTTCCGGACCGACCAGAGAACCTGCCTGCTTGACATGGTCTCCCAAAGTCTCCCGCAGAGCAGCATGGAGCAGGTGCGTCGCGGTATGATTGGCTGCGGTTTCCTCTCTGCCTGACCTGTGAACCTGCATCACAACAGGCTGTCCAGCCGTCAATTCTCCTTTGCTAATGCGAATCAAATGAAGTACCAGGTCTCCTTCAGACCGGGTTGTCAGTACCTCTGCGGACCCATCCGGCCAGTTGATCATTCCTCTGTCTCCCTGCTGCCCTCCAGACTCAGCATAAAAGGG
>JAZBNU010000200.1:0-3497 GCA_036350815.1 Desulfopila sp. | reverse complement strand
CTGGCAGGCGGCCAGCCTTGACCCCCCGCAAAACATTTACCTCAAAGAGCAATACCTAAAGCCTATCGTGTTTCAGCTGTTTTATCCATGAGTTTTTCCGCTGTCTTTTTTTCTCCCGGCATTTAAGAACCTGTCCATTCTCCCCGGCGATTACAGCGGTCATGGATAACTCAAAAGTCTTGGCAGGGCTACCCCGGATATTTCACAGCTCGAAAGGGGTTACAGTCAATTAAACATATCGGAGTCTGACTTCCAGTGACAGTGTCAGGCTTGATATTTTTGTATTGCCCAGGCTGCTTTTTCAATGAAGATATGCTGTCCCTGACATAAATAGGGGACAAATATGGACAAATAAGGGACAGACCAGAATGGCACTAGTTTAAGGCCATTTTATTAGTAAAAACATTCTGAAATTATAGGGTAAATTGTGTATATTTCATCATGAAAAAACATACACAATTGCCACCCATGTTACCAGGTTTTTATCTCCCGAAGCGAGGAAGAAAGCCCGATCTTCACAACAAGTTCTTGCGGCCAAATTGGCAGAGTTAAGAATGAAGACTTTTAAACAGGTCGGTGAAATATTTTCATCCTTCATTCCGGTTTCGGCTTTAAAACAGGAAAAAGCAGGAGCGATGAGTCGCCCCAGACTCTTTACAAAAGAAAAGATTTTCTGGGCTTTCCTTGGGCAGGTGTTTGATTCTAATGGTGGCTGCAAGGAAGTCGTTAGGAAGCTACAAGGATATGCTGTTGTTGGTGGTCTGCAACTCCCGTCATCATCAACATCGTCATACTGTGTTGCTCGGCAAAAATTGGAGGAAGCAACATTATTTGAAATCTTTCAACACATAACACAATGGTCAAAAAACGCAGCTCCAACATCAAATATGCTGAATGGACGTCGGGTTGTTGTTGACGGAACAGGTGTCAGTATGCCGGATACCGCGGAAAATCAGGCCCGATGGCCTCAACTATCGAGCCAAAAAACTGGTTGCGGCTTTCCTTCTGGTCGAATATGTGCTCTTTTTTCCTGGATACGGGAGGGCTGCTCAGTTACCCCATGGGTAATAAGAAAAATCATGAATTACCGTTATTCCATGAAAATTGGTCAACCTTCAGACAAGGAGATATTTTCTTAAGCGACAAAGGTTTCTGCAGCTATTTCGATATAGCAAACTTCAGGATCAAGGAGTCGACAGCGTTGTCACGCTTGCCCGAAGGAAACCTGTAAGTAAAAAGGAATGCCTCAAAGAACTCGGAAATGACGGTTTAATCATCGAGTGGCCCAAACCACCGTATAACAAAAATCTATCGTACTCCAGGGAAACATGGGAATCCTTGCCGTCTAAACTGGTTATGAGGCAGATCAAGGTCACGGTCACACAACCCGGACTAGGATTAAAAAAGTTTAATATTGTCACAACGTTTCTTGATCCCCAAAAGTATAATCCCAACGAAATAGCTGAATTATACCTTAGACGATGTAAGGTTGAGCTGTATTTCCGCGATATAACAAACACCATGGGATTTGATATTATTAGGTGCCGTTCTTCGCTTATAATCCGCAAAGAAATACTCATGAATTTTATTGCCTAAAACTGTCTCCGCCGGATCATATACGAGGCGACAGGCAACACACAGTCAGCAAGAAAAGCTATCAGTTTTAAAGGGTGCTTACAGGCTGTAAGAAACTGGGGGTCGTGCATGGGGATCTCTTTATTAACACGGCCGGAGAGGCAAAAAAGCTAACGGATCTCCACCTGGTAATAGCAGATTATACAGTAGTATATCGTCCAGGAAGAGCAGAACCAAGATGTTTAAAACGTAGGCCAGAGCCCTACCAATTGTTGGCAAAAGCACGACATGAAATGAAGGAGATACAACATCGAAATAGATACACTGCAAACGCTTAAACTAGTACCATTCTGGATGTCCCCTATTTCGTTGCGCCGGAAAGTCCCTGCGACGCATTGATGGATACTGGTAAGGTGTATGCGACCATGATTTCCCGGGCCTTCCAGACCATGCTCGCCGCCGACCGGTCGAAATACGGTCTGAAATACCCTGCTCGATTTGCCCACTGGGGTGAGATCGACTACCTGATGACTGACTTCACCTCACCGAAAAAGCTCTCACCCACGCTGGAACGGGCCGGAATCAAGGCCCCAGGTCTCGGAACCCGGTAAAATCTGATCTCACCAGGCCGCTTTCACACGAGTCTGCTCAATCCCTCTCCATCAACTGCCCGTACAACTGCTGGTGCCGTTGTTCCGGCAGATCGTCTGGAATGCAAGATTACCAGAAACCCGGGTACCAGCAGCAAAGCGACAACTGTGCCACTAAGCAGCCCGAAACTGATTGAAATAGCAGCCGGAATCAGAAACTGGGCCTGCTCTGAGGTTTCCAGCAACAATGGCGTCAGTCCGAAAAAGGTGGTCAGAGAAGTCAACAGAATCGGGCGGAATCTGTCACAGGCACTATCAAGCACCGCTTGAACAAGAGACTCCCCTTTCTTGCAATACCGGTTGCAGGTTGTCACCAGAACCAGTGAATCATTGACCACCACACCGGCCATGGCAATGATCCCTATTACCGAGACAATGGAAAGATCATATCCGAGAAGAATATGACCCCACACAGCTCCAACCATGCTGAAGGGCACGGTCAGCAGCACCACCAGTGGCTGGACGGCCGAATTAAAATGATACACGAGCAACAGATACATGCCGCCCAGGACAGCAAGAAAACCAAACCCCAACGAAGCGAGGGCTTCATCGTTTTCCTCTTCCTCTCCGCCGAAATGGATGGAAACCCCCGGGTAGTCAGCAACAATCTTGGGAACTAGAGCGTTTTCCAGGATATCTTCGACAACATCGCCTTTGATGCCAAAGCCAATATCGGCGGTAACGGGATAAATGCGTCTGCCATCACGACGTGCCACGCTGGTAAAGGATCGGCCCTGAGTAATTTCCGCTACCTCGGCAAGCGGAATGAAGGCACCTGATGGGCTTCTGAGCAACACGCGGTCAAGCGCATTTATCCGCTGCCGTTGATTCTCGCTCAGGCGAACCATGACCTTTATTTCATTGTTGTCTCTGATAAAACTATACGCCTCCATTCCGTGAAAACGATGACGGATCTGGAGAGCTATTTCTTCTGCGGTCATGCCCATGAGCAGTCCGCGGTCATTGACGGAAACCGTAAGCTCTGGTTTACCTGCGCGAACACCATCATCCACCGAAGTCAATCCAGCCAGCAGGCGCATCCTCTCACCAAGGGACAGTGCGGCTGCCCGCGCCACCTCGGGATCTGGATGAAAGACTTCGAGCATAATCGGCTCTCCCCCCGTGATATTTGTTTCACCGGTAAAATTCAAAGCCTCCAGGCCACCTGAAGAGCCAAACGCTTCCTGCCAGAGATGGGCGAATTGTCGGCCGGACACTGTGCGTCCCTCCTCTGGGGGAAGAGCCATGAGTACAGAGATGTAATGAGGTCCT
>JAZBNU010000199.1:0-2633 GCA_036350815.1 Desulfopila sp. | reverse complement strand
GAACTGTTTTCCGCTGAGAAACTGAGCAATCAGGTTATCAGTGATATAGCAACAAAATTACAACTCGATATGGAACAATGGAAAAGCGACAAGGAGTCCCAGGAAATTCGACAGAAGGTCAATGCTGATATTGTAGATGCTCAGCAAGCCGGTGTTACCGGAACGCCTACAATATTTGTGAATGGCCGGCTTCTGCAGGAAAGAAGTCTTTCCGGAGTCCAGAGGATGATCAACGAGGAACTACAAAAACAATAAGTATGACACAACAATACAGCTGTGATCTGCAGTTTGCAGACAATGGAAAAGCAGCATTGCTTTTCGGCGACCTGAACAGAAACCTGCAAACCGTTGAAAAAAGCTCGGGAGTCACTATCAACGTTCGCGGTAACGACGTCAATATCGTCGGCCGCGAACATGAAGTAAAGCTCACCAGCGATTTGCTCCGTCAATTGTATGATCTTATCGGCAAAGGTTATCCCGTGTACTCTTCCGACTTTGCCTTCGGCCTGCGGATTCTGGAATCCAGACCCTCAGCCAGACTGGATAAAATTTTCCTCGACAAAGTCTATGTCACTACACAGCACAGGGTAATTTCCCCCAAAACGCGCAATCAGAAACTGTATATCGACGCAATACGCCATAATGATATTGTATTCGGAATCGGTCCAGCCGGAACCGGAAAGACATATCTGGCAGTTGCCATGGCAGTTTCAGCTCTCATGACAAATCAAGTCAGGTCTATTATTTTGACCCGGCCTGCTGTTGAGGCAGGAGAGAAACTTGGTTTTCTTCCCGGAGATCTAGCACAAAAAGTAAACCCGTACCTTCGCCCTTTGCACGATGCACTTAACGACATGCTAGGTATGGAAAAAAGTATCGATATGATAGAAAAAGGCATTATCGAAATTGCTCCTTTAGCTTTTATGAGAGGAAGAACACTGTCCAATGCTTTTGTTATTCTCGACGAGGCCCAAAATACAACCAAAGAGCAGATGAAAATGTTCTTAACACGGATAGGCTTTGACTCTGTCGCTGTAATAACCGGAGACTCTACCCAGGTTGACTTGCCGGTCCCGAAAAACTCCGGTCTCATCGAAGCCAAAAAGATATTAAAAAATATCGAGGGAATTCAATTTTGTGACTTTACCCGGGAAGATGTCGTTCGCCACCCTCTGGTACAAAAAATTATCGAAGCATATGAAAAGCAAAAGTAGCGTGTTTACAAAAATTTTTTCTCTACTGAAAACTATTTACCCTGACAATTGCGGCACCAGCACGCTATTTACATAAACATCTAACATAATGCCGATTGCTATTTCCTCTCACTATCGATTTCCAATTCCCGGGCTGCCTGAGACCGAAATCATTGAACTTGCCGAAAGGCTGCTGAAAGAGCTTGGAGTGAGTCATTACAACGTAACTCTTTGTTTGACAGATGATGCCGAGATCCGGAATCTCAACCACACGTACCGCTATAAAAACCAGGCTACCAATGTTCTTTCCTTCCCTTTTGCAGAAGGGCTTGAGGAAGACCTTTCTTACACTGGCCTACGAGAACTCGGTGATATTGTAATCTCAATTGACACAGCATTAAAAGAAGCATATTCCTTTAACCAATCTCCTAAATTCCGCATGACCTGGCTGATTGCCCATGGTCTGCTTCATCTTTTAGGATTTGATCATGAGCGTTCTGCAGAAGATGCGGCGAACATGGTGATACAAGAAAAACAATTACTCAACAGGATATTCAAAACGAGGAGTTGTCCAATGCCACAACTTGCCATCAATGTCGATCATATTGCCACTATTCGTCAGGCCAGAGGAGGAGCAGAGCCGGACCCGGTTTTTGCCGCATCCATCTGTGAGCTTGCCGGAGCAAAAGGAATCGTCGTGCACCTGCGGGAGGACCGGCGTCATATTCAGGATAGAGATGTATATCTTCTGCGAAAAACCGTTAAGACAAGGCTTAATCTGGAAATGGGCGCCAATAATGAGATAATCGATATCGCCTGTGATATCGTACCGGACTTGGTGACTCTGGTACCTGAGAAAAGGCAGGAGCTGACCACTGAAGGCGGCCTTGATGTAGCAGCCCAAAAAAAGAAACTCGCCAAAGTCATTAAAAAATTCACCAAAGCCGGCATCCCAGTTTCTCTTTTTATAGATCCGGACCCAGCTCAGATCCAAGCGTCACATGATATCGGAGCCCAATTTGTGGAAATTCATACCGGGCGCTATTGCGATGCCTTAAGCGAAAAACAGCAGGATATTGAATTCGACCTCATAGCCACAGCAGCTGAAGAAGCTAGTCGGCGAGGCCTGAGGGTAAACGGAGGGCATGGCTTAAACTATCAAAACGCAGATCGTATTGCAGCCTTGAGCACTATAGAGGAACTTTCAATCGGTCATTCGGTTATTTCGCGTGCCGCTTTTACCGGTTTGGAACAGGCAGTCAAAGACATGCTGCAGATCATCCAGAATGCCCAGGTACGCTGGTAATACAGCAGCTTTTCTTGCAACCGTCAGTTTTGCCGATTGACAACAATAATAAGAGTGTGGTAAGAAAATCGACATCTTGCCTGGGTGGTGGAATTGGTAGACACCCGGGACTTAAAATCCCGTGGACCTTGCGT
>JAZBNU010000198.1:0-19217 GCA_036350815.1 Desulfopila sp. | reverse complement strand
TATGACAGCGCTTTGGATATGTTGACTAGATATCCAAGCATGACCAGAGCGACGGCAAAAGTAAGAAACGACCCGATTTTCACTATTTTGCCTTTGTTCATTGTTCATTCCCTGTTTATAGATATGATGGCTTTGACTGCGCGAATACCACTTTCCCTGCCTCGCACTCGAGACAATTCGCAGCACGTCAAGGCTTAGCGTTTTGTTACAAAAATGTACAACAGTGACAAAAGTGTAGCAAAAACACCAAGCGAAATCAAGGAAGGATCTTTTTTATACTTCTTCTCTCCTTTTCCTGACGACTTTAACCTTCTCTGTCTTGCCGGTTCGGGACAGTCGGTGAGAGGCCGAGCTCTTTTCCGTCGAACTGCTCACAGAGCGGGAAAAATCCAATCTCTCCTTTACCGCAACCTTAATTTGTCCTAATTCCTTTTCTTTTTCTTATTCAATTTTGCAGACTTGTTTTTCTTTTTCTTTCTCGAATTCTCTTCCATCGCAAGACGGTTCTCAGCCAAAGTAATGAGACAATCGTGAACTGTGATATTTTCCTTGGTGCCGGAGGGATTTCGTTGGGTATAATGGCCGTCGCCGTCCATCTCCCAGCAGCTCCTTTTGTTGCTAAGCTGAACATTGAGCATTTCGCGCAGCTGGGTCTGCAGGTCTCTGTCCTCAACAGGGGTAACCACTTCAACCCTGGATTCGAGATTGCGCTTCATTAAATCAGCTGAGCCAATATAATATTCTTCCTCACCGCCATTTTTAAAATAATAAACTCTGGTATGCTCGAGAAAACGCCCCACTATGGAAATGACCGAAATATTTTCAGAGAGTCCGGGGATACCCGGGCGCAGCCTGCAGCTGTCCCTGATAATCAGCTCTATCTTGACTCCTGCCTGAGATGCCTTGTAGAGCGCCTGGGTAATGTCCTTGTCTTCCAGAGCATTGCACTTGAACTGAATATGCCCATTGCGACTCTCTTTTTGCAACGCAATTTCCCTGTCTATTTTTTGCAGAAGAGCACTTTTGAGCAGATTAGGGCAAGGCAGCAGCTTTTTGTACTTTCGTACCGGTGCATAACCGGTTGTAAGATAGTTGAACAGCTCCGTGAGATCTTCGCCAAGCACCGGGTCGCTGCTCAAAAGCCCGATATCACAATACTGTCTCGCAGTTCCGGCATGATAGTTACCGGTACCTATGTGAACATATCTTTTCAAGCCGTCATAATCTCTTCGGACCACAAAAATAACTTTGCTGTGCGTTTTCAAACCGACAACGCCGTAGGTCACATGAATGCCGGCCTCCTCCAGTGCTTCTGCCCAGCTGATATTGGCCGACTCATCAAAGCGGGCCATAAGCTCAACCACTACCGCGACCTGTTTTCCGTTATGGGCCGCGTCAACCAGATACTGGATGATGCGCGATTTCGATCCTGTCCGGTAAAGAGTCATTTTTATGGCCAGCACTTTGGGATCCTGACTTGCCTCCCGCAAAAACCGCTCAATCGTGGTATCAAACGATTCATAGGGATGCTGGAGGAGAATGTTTTTCTTTTCCCGCAGAATGTGGAATATGGACGCCATTTCGGCCTGGAGAGCGGGATGATCACAGGGATGATGCGGTTGAAAGTGCAGATCTGCTCGATTGATACTGCAAAGCTCGATAAGATCCCTCTTGGCCATTATACCGTTCACTTCATAGACATCTTCTTTTTCATCAATACCAAGTTCTGCGGCCAGCATACCGCGGAACTGCTCATCCATCGTCCCCTCAACTTCAAGTCTGACTATCTGGGCAAATTTTCTGTCGCGCAGAGCTGTTTCGATCATCACCAGCAGATCGTTGGTCTGCTCGGCAAATCGTTCTGTTATTGCGTTTCTGGTCACTCTGAAAAGCCATGACCCTTTGATAATCATTCCGGGAAATAATAGATGAAGATTATTGGCGACCAGATCCTCGAAGGTTATATAGATATGCTGATGCTCTTTGCCGCATTTAAGAAAACGCGGGATGCCTATCCCGGTAGGTACCTTTATTCTGTTCAGGTACAAATGTCCCCCTTCAATTTCAGTGGTAACCACAAGGAGATTGAGGGCAAGATTTGAGATGAACGGAAAAGGGTGAGCCGGGTCAATACCCTGAGGAGTCAGCAGCGGATAGATGTTCTCATAAAAATATGTGTCCATCTGTGCTCTATCCGAGGCTTCAAGATCGCTATAGCGCTGAAAGTGGATGCCTTCCCCGCGAAGAAGAGATAACAGCTCGCTCTCGAGTTCCTGGCGCTGTTTGAGAATCTGTCGCACCGCTCCACTGCAGGCTTCGATCTGTTCTTCGGGCAACATGCCGTCAACGCTGAGTTTTTTCACTCCTGCCCCAACCTGCTGCTTCAATCCGCCGATGCGCTTCATAAAAAATTCGTCAAGGTTCGAGCCCACCACCGCCAGAAAGAAGACTCTTTCCAAGAGAGGGTTGCGTTTATCCAGCCCCTCGTGAAGGACACGTTTATTAAATTCCAGCCAGGTAAGCTCACGGTTCAGATACCATCGGGAATCTGTCAGGTCGAAGGTTTCAGGGGACGCTGCAACTATTTGGGGTTCTTTTGTCGTCTCTTTCATGGCATCCTTATGGCAAAATTGGAAGGCACCCTCACGGGAAAACACCGCTACTCCTCTCTACACTACCCCAAACACGCACGTTCCTGCAACAGCAACCGCTCTTTAAACAAACTCCTAATCTTCAGGACACATCAATAGTTCATCAAAGAATTTCGCTTGATTACTCTTGCAGCTCTTAGAAAACCATGGTAAACGGTGCTCCTGTCTGCTCAACATGAGATCTCCATGCACCTACCGACAATTTTAGCAATAGCCGTGGCTCTCGCCATGGATGCCTTTGCCGTTGCATTAGCAACAGGGGTAGCCCTGCGCAACGTCAGTGCCAGGCAAATCTTCAGGCTGTCGTGGCATTTCGGCCTTTTCCAGGCACTCATGCCCGTCATCGGCTGGTTTTGCGGGACCTCGGTACAGCACTATGTTGAAGCCTATGCCCACTGGATTGCCTTTGTTCTTCTCTTTGCGGTTGGTGGCAACATGATACGAGAAGCACTTTTCGGTGCTGAAGAAGATCAAGCCATGAAAAAAGACGCAACCCGAGGGGCCACCCTGGTGATTCTCTCCATAGCGACTTCCATAGACGCGCTTGCCGTCGGCCTAAGCATGTCTCTATTGCAGATCTCAATAATATATCCAGCCATTATCATAGGCGTTGTTGCTGGAGTATTTACTATCGCGGGAGTGTATCTGGGGCAAAAAGCGGCTGGCCTGAAGCGCCTTTCTCCCATAGCCGAAGTGTCTGGTGGGGTGGTTCTCTGGCTTATCGGCCTCAATGTACTGCGTAGCCATGGGGTCTTCAGTGCTTTTTTTTGATATTCGCGATTACGGCGCACTGTTTTTGTGGACGATCTCATCTTCGAACTGAGCCAGCGGTGCCATTAATCCGAACTCCGGGTCTTCAAGGAGATGGATTTTCAACTCGGAAAAATACTCCTGCAGGGAATGGCGCAGCAAAGGTCGGTTCTCCCGCTCAGTAGCAGTATGATCCCATACATCCCAGACAAGAATCCCGACACCTGTTATGGTCCCGAAAAATTTGCCACCTACTTTGGCGGCAACTTTTCCTCCCGTTTTGGCGGCCATCAGAGATGCTGCCTTTCCTGATGAGGTACCCAGAACTTTCCCGCCGGCAGCACTCAGCGCTGCTTTCATATATCCTGCCAGCACGGCAGTGCCGCCCATACTCGACACAGTCAAGGCTTTAAGCGACAAAGGTGTCCTTCGCCCGCCCTCTGAAGCTTTGGTGGTTATGGCAATATCTTCCAGATAGGATTGCCATTCGACTTTTTCTATACCATAAGAAGCAGGTATCACATCAAGCTTTTGGCGCAGAACAGTCACATACTTCTGTGCCGTCTGACCGGCTATGCGCTCAATAATTTTTTGTGCCACCTGCGGCTGCAGGACCCGCTGGGAAAATTCCATCTGGATCTCCTCGGTCAGCTTCTCCGAGGCATCAGGCTGATTTTTGAGGACATAATGTACTCCGTATTGATACAAACCTTTCAAACCAAGCAACTGCTGCGTCCAATAGCTGAAATACCAGTCAAGAAAACCTTCCGTGCGCACCGTTATTGCCGCTATCCATTTCTCCAACTCCGCATCGGCATAGGTTCTTGCCTCCTGCCTGGCTGACTGCAGAGCAGATGCCAGTTCTCCATCCACCTTCTGCCAGTCAATGGGAGAACGCACGGGTTTACGTTTTTCGGTATGTATGAGATCTGCACTTCCGTCAGTCTTCTCCAGTTGCCACTGGATGGCAAACCACCCTAGAGCGGCGAGAACGACAAGCATTATTGCGATCCATATACCGCTGTACAGTATCCGTCGGATGTTTTCTAAAGATAGGGCAATTCTCTGGAGTTTTCCACCCGCCATCTCCTTTCGGCCACCGTTCCTAAAAAGCTTCTATTGCTCGCAAGATGTTATAATGGTTCAGAAAAGCAACACGAACAACAGCGACATAGTTGAATTGCGCTCTCGAAAGGTTGGCTACGGCATCAAGAAGCTCAGATTCTCTCTGCAATCCCTCATTATACTTCAACCTGGTGATTCTCAAATTTTCTTCGGCCTGCTCAATACTGCCGCGCGCCACTTCGATGTTGCGCAAACTGACTTCAAAGTCAATGTGCAGATTGCGCAGTTCCGTCTGCAGTGTATCCTTCAGCTCTTTTTCGTCATACTGTAATCCCATACTCTCAAGACGTGCCTTGGCGACCGCTTCCCGAGTAGCACCACCCTGATAAAGATTGACGGAAACCTGAAGCTGGGCCCGAAGCTCATCCTGATTGAGGTCTCCCCGGCCGTTTATATACTCATCATCGAGATTCTGGTAGCTGCCCACCAGATTCACTTTGGGGTAATAGGTACTCTCTGCCGATTTAGCCTGAAAACGAGAAGCATCGATAAGTTTTCCTAAAGCAAGCAGTTCACTTCTGTTGGTGAGCATCAGTGCCATATTTTCCGCCAGATTTTTCTGGGTCGGATGTTTTTTAAAATCTACAAAATCAAGCTGCGCAAGCTCAAGTTCCTCGCCTATTTCCCGTCCAAGCAGGAGAACACTTTTCTCCAGACCGGCCCGGGCCGCCTCCACCTGGATATCTGAATTATCAAGATCGACTTTGATTTTCAACAGCTCATTCCTGTCTATCAAGCCGACCTCGAGACGATTTTTTCCATCCTGGTAGATTTTCTCCAAAGTCTCAAAATTTTTACGAGCAACCTCAAGGTTGGCCCTCCGCTCATAAACATCGAGATAGCGCACTGCAACATTGCGCAGGATATCCTGCTTGATCCCCTGGAGCTGGTATTTTTCCACCTCAGTGAGAAGCTCTGCAGACTCAATTTGATATTTGTCAAAAAAACCGTTAAAAACATTCCAGCTCACAGCACCCCGGAAAACCGAATTTTCTCTGTTTTCCAACAGCGTATCTTCATCAAGCGCATTTGCCTGATAGCTGATATCAACAGAGGGAAAATAGCCTGCCCTGGCCAGCAGAAGATCTTTTTCACTCTTTTCCAGATTGATCATATTTCTTTTAATGAGTTCACGTTTAGCAAGGGCGGTGCTCTGCATTTCTGCCAAATCAAGAGCAAAGGACGGCACAGCCAGCAACAGGATCCCAACTACCACACTAAAGACTTTCATTTGATCTGCTCCTTTCTAATCTTATAACAAAGGCGAGAAGCGCCGGAATAACAAAAAGGGTGAACACTGTCGACAGCGCCAGGCCTCCGAGAAGAATGGATCCAAGTCCTCTATATAATTCACTTCCGGACCCGGTTGAAAGAACCAGCGGCGTCATGGCCAGAAGACTCGTTGTCGCACTCATGAAAATAGGCCGAATTCGAGTCTTTACCGCTTCTGAGATAGCCTCAATTCCTTCAAGACCATTATACCGTACATTATTGAGGGACTGGTGCACAATAAGGATGGCGTTATTGACAACCGTACCTATCAATATAATAAATCCAAGCATGGCAAGAACATCAAAACCTTGTGGTGCGATAAAGGAGTTGACCATTGCCAGTCCGACAAAACCACCCGCAGCGGCCAGCGGCACTGAAAAGAGAATGATAAAGGGATAGAGAAAATTCTCAAACAGAGCGGCCAGCAGCAGGTAGGTGATCAGCAGGGCGAGCAGCAGATTCCACTGCAAAGCTCTGCCGGTCTCCTCAAGTTTGTCGGCATTACCGCCAATGGAAACCTCGAGACCATCGAGTCTGCCCTCAACACGCAGAACCCCGACGACATCCTGCTCGATAATTTCCATGGCCCGCTGCAGGGCTAACTCCGCGGGAGGGGTAATCTGCAGGGTTATGGTCCGTTTCCGTTCAAGATGATTAATCTGAGGCATGCTTTCAGTATACTCTAGCCGGGCCACATCCCCAATTTTAATCAGATCGCCATAGCCGTTAACTATGGTTGCCGCGAGAATTTTTTCCGGAGTATCAAAAGTTTCCTCACTCCCCTTGAGGACCAGATCAACCTGCTTGGTTCCCTCCGGCCTGTATTCATCAATTTTCCTGCCGTCCATCAATATATCGACATAGACTCCCAAATCACGCTCTGTCAATCCGTTGGCCGCCAGTTTCTCCTTCTGGGGAATAACCCTGATTTCAGGGTAGCTCGTTTCCAGCGAAGGAACCGGACGAATCTGGGCAGAAGGTATAGCCGCACTGACGGAGCCGAAAAGAAGGCGGGCGCCATCAACTATGGTGTCAATTTTCTGCCCGGATACATTCACTTCAACTGTACGGCCCTGACCTATACCGCTCTCGAAGATACCCGCCTGAATGCTGACTCCGAAAAAGCCGGGAATAGAGCTGATGATACGGCGGAAAAGAGGCATCATCTCCCTGGCACGTGTCTCGTGAACACTGATGCCGCCAAAGATGGTGATACGATCCGCACCAACAAAAAACATCTGCTTCAGCTGGGGAATACCATCTTTAAAATCTTCTTGAAAATAGGGCTCAGCCTGTCTGAAGACAGTATCACCTATCTCACGCATTTTTTCGGCAGAATACCCGGGAGGAGGAATAAGGATATTCAAAATGAGATTTCTGTTGCCCTGAGGGAGATACTCAGCACTTGGTCTGAGCCAGACCACCAGCCCCAGCGACAGTGAAGTGAAAAGAACTATGGTAACAATCCTGGTAAAAACATTCTTCTTACACAGGGCGGAAATTTTCATGAGTATCCCGGCCAGAAACGGCCCGACGATACTGCGCTGCAGAGAATTGCTGTTCTTTGCCTTCTGGTTGCGGTACAGAAGATGAATCAATGTTGGAATAACGGTAATTGAAACCAGAAAACTGATGATGATGGAAAATGTGATGGCAATAGCGATATCACGAAAGAGTTGTCCGGCCTCCTCCTGCATGAAGATAACAGGGAGAAAGACAGCAACTGTTGTGGTAGTGGAGGCAAAAATTGCTCCCCACACCTCTTTGGTTCCGGCTATGGCAGCATCAAAGGCATGTTTGCCGAGCTTCCGGTGCCTATCGATGTTTTCCAGAACAACGATGGAATTATCAACCAGCATACCGACGGCAAAAGAGATGCCGGCAAGACTGACGACATTGAGACTGCGGCCCGACAGCCACAGAAAAACAAAGGTACCTATAACTGAAATAGGTATAGCCACAGCAGTGGTCAGGGTCGAACGAAGGCTGCGCAGAAAGGTGAGGAGAACAAGAACGGCAAGAATACCGCCAACCAGCACATTCTGTTTCACCAGAGCTATGGCTGTATTAATATATGGCCGCTGATCATAGACCATATCTATATACAGATCTTCCTCGGCCAGCCTGCCGTTGTTGAGAGTCATCACCACATCTTCGACGCGTTCGGTCATCTCCAGGACATTGGTTCCAGGTTCTTTACGGACTGCAACTACTATAACCTCGGTGCCATTATGGAGAACGGAAACATTATCCTTCTCAAAACCGTTGCTCACCCGAACGATGTCACGAAGATAGACCCTCTTGAGACCATCGTCGAAAACCACAACATCCAAAGCGTCTTCAGGTTTTTGAAACTGTCCTATGGTGCGAATCCGGTAATTTTTTTGACCTATCCCGAGAATACCTGCCGAAGTTGTGCTGTTGGCACTCTGAAGAGCTGTACTGATCTGGTTGATAGTGATTTTGTGCTGCGCCATTTTTGCTGTATCAAGGGTCACATGCAGCTCATTTTCCGTACCACCAAAAACAAAGAGAGAGCCGACTCCGGGAACCCTTTCAAGATGCTGCCGGATAGTGTCTTCAAAGAAAGTACGAAATTCCTTTATAGACCGTTTGTTCTCTTCCCTGGTCTTCAGCATCATCCAGATAACCGGTGAAGAGCTCGCTCCAGCCGATTCAATAACGGGCCTGTCGGCATTGTCCGGATAGTTGGATACTTCATTGAGCTTGTTCGATACCCGCAGCAGAGCATCATCCAGATCGGTCTCCAGGAGAAAGGAAAGGGTAATTTCACCAAAACTGTTATATGCCGAACTCTCCATTTTGGTGAGGCCCCGCAACCCTTTCAGGGCCTCTTCCTGCCGTTCAATGATTTCCTTTTCTATTTCAAACGGAGTCGCACCGCCCCAGGTTGTCTGCACCGTTATCTGCGGCGTCTCCACATCCGGTGTAAGTTGAACCGGCAAACTGTTCAAGCCGATAAGACCGAAAGTGACCACCAGAATAACGGCGACTGCAATGGAAACCGGCTTGTTCAGAGCATATCGTACAATATCCATGCTATTTTTCTCCCGCGACCGTAACAGGCTGGTCCGGACGGAGACGCTCATTGCCCTCCACAACCACCTTCATCCCGGCAACAATATGGGGATCGTCGACACCGATTCTGTCGCCAAGATAGGCAACAATATTCACCGGGAGAATTGCTGCTTTATCCTCCTTGACAGTATAGACAAAATCTTTTCCCTGGAATTTTACCAGCGCCGCCCGTTTCAGCGTCCGCAGCTCCCGCTTGCTGCTGGAAGAAACCATGACGGTAGCAGACATATTTTCGGCCACCAGAGGCTGATGTGGAATATTGATTTTCAAAAAAACATTCTTGGTCTTCACATCAGCCACAGGATCGATATTAACAAGCGTTCCTGTTACCTCTCTGGCAAAAGCGTTAATAACAACAGGCACCTGTTGTCCAATTTCAACAAACTGCAGGAGATTTTCCGCCACAGGAGCTCTGACATACAAATCTGCACTGGAGCCTAGTGTAATCAGACCTTTGCCCTGCTGAGCCCAACCGCCGACATCGATATTCTTGCTGAGGACAATGCCGTCAAAAGGAGCCTTGATAGCAGACCGCTCTCTGTTGAGAAGCAGTTTTTTCATACTGTCCTGCATCGCCAGTCTCTCTTTGACTGCATCTTCATAATCAAAAAGCGCATCATCAAAAACCTTCTCGCTGACGCCCGCCTTCTGATACATTTTTTCAATCCGGTTGAGATTTTTGCGGGTATTCTCAACCCGAAGCTCTATTTGCTTCATCCGGGTTGCGGTAAGCGAAATTTCCAACTCTAGCAGCTCCGTATCGAGACGTACCAGTACTTCTCCCTTTTTAACCCGGTCACCCTGGTCCACCAGGACCGCATCAACCAGGCCGGCTACATCGCTTGAAACTTCTGATTTCCGCTCATAGTACAAGATTCCGATACTGGACTGCGTTTCAGCCACCACTTCAGTGCCAACCGTGCCCATCACAACCTTCGCCGGCGGCGGTCCCTGTGCGGCAACACTACTGCAGCAAAACACAAGCAAGAGACAAACAAGCACTATACTTCGTGAAAAACATCGCATCTACTCTTTCCCCCGGTCAAATTCAGCCATCAGATTGCTGATATTTCCATCTATCTTCCGCATCACCTCACGAAACACCTTTTCTTCTTCAGGATCTATCCCGGCAGTGAACCAGCTCGAATACGACTCAAAAGCGGTAGAGACCTGCGCAATTATACATTCGCCCTTTGGGCTGAGATACACAAGAGAAGAACGTCGGTCAGCCGGGTTCGGCTTTCTTTCAATCCATCGTTTGTTTTCCAGACGATCGAGAATCCTGGTTATATTCGCCGGTTTTTTACCGACCTGACGGCATAGTTCGTTCTGACTGAGTCCCGGAGTCTGTGAAGTGCTCTTCATAATATGGAACTGTTCAGCTGTCAGACCATATGGGTCCATTAATCTTTCCGCATAGTTACGAAGATTAAGTGACGTTTTGTAGATAAGCCGCCCAATGGATTCGTTGGTGCACGTTGTCATTAATTGCCTCCTTAATATTTGACCAGACAAATATTCTACACAGTTGTCATTCTGTCAAGATTCATTTTTGCTATTCTTGGAACAGTTCGCTATACTATCTGTGTTTCCCCCAGACACATGGAGCAATGCGGCTGACACCAGCTTATCCAACCGGCTATATTGACTTTATCATCATAAAATACAAGGAGTTGCAGGTATGCGAAGAGCTTTTCTATTTCCCCTTATGCTGTCGTTCATCTTACTCGGAGGCTGCGGCTACAACAGCCTGCAGATGAAAGAAGAACAGGTTTTTCAGGCCTGGGCCGATATCGAGGCAACACTGCAGCGCCGTGCCGACCTTATTCCCAATATCGTTGAAACCGTTAAGGGATATGCCGCTCATGAACGAGAGACACTCGAAGCTGTAGTTAATGCTCGGGCTCAGGCTACTTCCGTCAAAGTTTCGAATGAAGATTTAGGCAATGCTGCCGCCATGGCTAAAATGCAGGCCGCACAAGGAGGGCTTTCGGCCGCTCTCTCACGACTGCTGCTTGTCGTGGAGCGTTATCCCGATCTCAAGGCAAACCAGGGCTTCCTCGACCTGCAGAACCAGCTGGAAGGCACAGAGAACAGGATAAACGTGGCCCGGCAGCGCTACAATCAGGCTGTTGGTGATTTTAACGCGTCAATCCGCAAGTTCCCGTATAATCTGACCAATAATTTCCTTCTCCATCTGGAACAAAAAGAATATTTCAAGGCAGATGAAGGCGCCGCAGAAGCACCAAAAGTTTCTTTTTGACAGGTCAAGACCATGGTGTTCCAGTCGACTCGCAGAGCCATCTTCGCCACGTTTTTTTGCACCATTCTTGTTTTTATCCTGAGCGCAGACACGGTTTTTCCTCTTGATGTCCCGCCTTTGCAAGGCAGAGTTAATGATTTTGCAGAGATTCTTTCTCCGGCTACCGAAACACAACTCGACCAGATACTGACACTTCTCGAAAAAACAGATTCAACCCAGGTCGTCGTGCTGACGCTGTCTTCCCTCCAGGGAGAAGCTTTGGAGAACTTTTCACTCAAAGTGGTTGAACAATGGCAGATCGGCCGGGCTGAGCTGGATAACGGTGCACTTCTCTTGATTGCAGTACAGGACCGTAAGGTCCGTATTGAGGTGGGTTACGGCCTGGAAGGGACACTCACCGACCTTACGGCCGGACGGATAATACGAAATGACATCCTCCCGTATTTTAAACAGGGTAACTTTAACCTCGGTGTCCTGGCGGGAGTAAACGCAATTGTGGCAACGGTGCAAGGGGAGTATTCCTCATCCGGAAAAGCTTCAAGACAACAACAGGACGATTTTTTTGGGATACTGGCAATGCTGATGTTTTTTTTCTTTTTCATCGGCAATATTTTCCGCAAAAAAAAGATCGCCGCCGCAGTGGCTGGAGGAATAGGAGCTTCCGTCATCGGTCTTCTCTTTTATGGTTTTTCCCTCCCCCTGTTTCTCGGACTTCTCGCGGCAGGTATTGTCTTTGGGATGATTTCCTCAAAATTCCATATGGTTTCCGGCAGAAGCAGGAGCTCTGGCAGAATCTTCAGCAGCGGACCAGGCGGGTTTTCCTCTTCCGGAGGTTTTGGCGGTTTTGGTGGAGGCGGTGGTGGTTTTGGTGGAGGCGGTGCCTCGGGAGGATGGTGACATGCAGCACCCTGCACAACGTTTTTTAAGCAAAAAGGAACAATTTCTCGTCACTGAGGCCGTAAAAAATGCAGAGAAGCGCACATCAGGAGAAATTGTTCCGATGATCGTCTCATCAAGTTACGATTACCCCAAGGCAAAACTCATAGCCGCGCTGCTTTTCAGCCTGCCATTGGCCCTGTTTCTGTCTCACCTTCTTGCAGGCTACGTCTGGCTCGACCCCAAAAACGTCTATGTGTTTCTCTCTCTTCTGCTTCCTCTTTT
The DNA here is from genome assembly GCA_036350815.1 of Desulfopila sp. Classification (GTDB taxonomy): domain Bacteria; phylum Desulfobacterota; class Desulfobulbia; order Desulfobulbales; family Desulfocapsaceae; genus Desulfopila_A. Next base: position 6,896 of record JAZBNU010000198.1, on the reverse strand, counting down.
TTTCCTCAGCAATCGCATAATCACAGTTTATCCATCCCTTGCCCGGATATTTATTTCCCAGGAGGAGATGGATATCGAGGTACAGGAGGAAGCCATGAAGAGTTTTTTTAATGAAAAACTCTATGCCACCCGCGACGCCAACGGTATTCTTCTTTTCATTTCCGTATTTGAGAAAAAGGTTTGGATTCTCGCGGATCGCAACATCCGCGAGAAGATTCCTCAACAGCAATGGGATGATCTTGTCTCTGAACTGATGGATAAAATTTCTTCCAGAGAGCGTTGCACGGCACTCTGCAATACGATCACTCAAATAGGCGATCTGCTTGCACAGCATTTCCCCGGCAGACGAGATGACACGGATGAGCTGCACAATCTCATCATCAGACCCTGACAGAAATATTTCTTCTTTCCTGATTACCCCTGAAATTCGGCACCGTGACTTTCAGGGGGCAAGGGCCTGTATATAATCAGCCCGGTGTTTTTTAATCATGGGCAGTGAAAAATACCGCATACGATTCCGGTCCGGTATTAATAGCAATGGAGGGGGAGAATCTGGCAACATAGATTTTTTTACATTCAAAGCTTGACTGGAATACAGCCTTAAGATTTTCCACCAGACTCTGGTTGCCGGCATAAATAATTGAAAGCGTAATAGGTCTTCCTCGTATATCTTCCTTAATACTTTCCATCATAGCCAGGATCATGTTCTTCTGCTCTCCGAAAAGCTTTGATTTGATAACCATTTTGCCCTGGCTCATTTCAAGAACGGGCTTAACCCCCATAGCAGAACCCAAAAGGGCTTTTGCTCCACCGATCTTCTTGTTTTTTTTCAAATATTTTAGAGTCGGGATGGCCATATAGGAATGCATTTTTTTCCGTGTCCTGTCAGCCACAGCAACAACACGCTCAAAGCTCATGCCCTCTTGCATGGCTTCTGCAGCGGCGAGAACAATCATTCCCAGTCCCATACTGCACTGCCCTGAATCCATGACTTCGATCTTTCTGCCGGAATCTCCAAATTCCTGGATCACCTTGATTGCAGTGTTGTACGTCTCGGAAAGATGTCTGCTGCAGTGAATGATAATAATCTCGTGATACCTTTGAGAGAGCTGCAAAAACTCCAGGCCATAATCTTCATAAGAGATCGGCCCAGAGGCCATTTGAGCAAAAGTATCGAAAGTATCGTAGAAATCGGTTCTGCTGATATCGAGACCATCACGATAATTTTTCCCATTCAGAACAAGATTGACAGGCATGACTTTTATCCCGTACCTGTTTACCAGTTCATCGGGAATATCCGCAGTACTGTCTGTAATAATGAGTCTTTCCATTTTTGCTCCTCCATTCATTATCAAGACCCAGCGGCAACCCAAAAAATCAGGAACACAATTCAGCAGTTTGTCGAAAAAAGCCGCCAGACCATCCTGCACCTTTTTCTTCAAAAGCACTGCATATGCTTCATCACAACCATGGCTGCCCTGCTTCATCCTTTCTGCAACATTGAAAGAGCAGAACTACATGACTTTAACGTTAAAGTCAATTTTAATTCATCAAAATACTCTCCACCATCAATATTGATAAAAAGAGATGCCTTTCACTGATAAACGTATGTTACTAGTCTTCAGGATCTCTGCTCACACCACCATTTCCCAGAGAATAAAAAGATCGACATCGAAAACATCACTCCGCCGGGGTTTGATAGCAAAGGTTTCAATGGGAAAGTTATCAGCATGATACTTCTCCGCCAAAAGTGCCGTTTCCTGCTGAATCTCTCCAGCCAGAGCCTCAATGTCTTTTTCCAACTGCATCACAGCCTCTTCGGCATTACGAACCTCATTTTTCTCCCGGGCTAGCCTGCCGATATTTTTTATGCCGGTTGAAGCACGCGACATTGATGTAACCGAAAGTGTTTTTCTGCCGAAAAATGCTCCTAAAAGAGCCGTCCCAAAAGAAAGGAGCGTATCCGTTGTTTTTGCCGTCACATCTCCTTTCTCTTTCTCCAGTTTTTGCAAAGCTCTGGACAGATCCTCCTCAATACGCTGCTGCCGTACCTGAAATTTCTCTTCGAGTTTTACTGTTTCCTGATCTTTCAGCTCTCTTAACCTGTCAACCAGCCGGACCTTGAAATCCGCCAGACTCTCTCCGGGAGTGGACTCCAGAGCAATCCCGGCGACCTTATAAAGTTCCAGCTTTTTATTATTGTAGAGATAATCAGCAAACGATTTTGTGTATGCACGCAGGTCTCGCAAGGTTGTTACTGTAGCCGGGGGTGGGTAATAGGTAGCGCCGTGTGGCGGGCGCTCCTGCAGGTCCGCAGAGGAATATGGGTTTTCTTCAGATGAGTACCAGTCAGGTTCCGTGAAACGCTGGTCGAGATAGAGCCGCTGTGAAACTGTTTCCACCTGGTCGATATTACGTTTGGCATTATAGAAACGGACATTTCCCACGACTGCAAGCCATGGCTCGAAAAGGTACTTTTCCACAGCTACAGGATGAAGATAAAATCGCTGCTTTATGGTATCGGCCAGCAAGGGTGGATGCGTCAGTACAGCTCCTGCCTCGGATGCAGCAGAGGGGTGAGCTGTCTCGCTTGGGCTGCCGCTGCTATCCTTTTCTTGCTTTCTCTCTTCCATGAGTTTTTCGATATCCGGAAGCGATATCGGCCCTTTGAGATAGGACATTACCCAGCGCGTCTCAAAAAGAACCACCTCATCAAGATGGGCTGAACTGATCAGAAAACGTCTCCCCGGCAGATCCGCCAGTATTTTCCGAAAAGTGCTCTCGGCCGGACCGGAACTGCTTCCACCGCTGATACCATCAATTACCCGGTCCTGATCCTGGGCAGTCTGCAGCCTGCCAACAAACCATGTGCCGATATTCGACAGGCCACGGTAGTCCAGATCAACCGGATTCTGTGTTGCCAGAATAATCCCTACACCATAAGCCCGCGCCTGCTTCAACAGGAGAAGCATCGGTTTTTTGGATGGCGGGTTAGCTGTGGGAGGGAAATAGCCAAATATTTCATCCATGTACAACAGTGCTTTCAGAGAGGAAGTCCCGGCCTGGCGGCGCATCCAGTCAATAAAACGGTTCAGCAGCATGGTCACGAAAAACATGCGCTCCGATTCGTTCAAATGAGCGATGGAAAAAATAGCAGTACACGCTTTACCGTTTTCGTCATAGAGTATTTTCTGGATGTCAAGAGGCTCTCCCTGAGTCCATGCGGAGAAAGCAGGACTGGCTATAACCCCGTTGAGAGCAAGAGCAAGCTCCATTCGCTTGGTCTGGGGATAGAAAGTGTCAAGGGAGAAGACTCCAATTTTGGCAAAAGGCGGATTAACGATATTTCCTATCAGTCTCTCCATATCAAGTGACTCCCCCCTGCGCCAGAAATGCAGGAAAAGAGAACTCAGTAAAACATACTCAGGACTTTTATTCGAGTCCGCCTTGGTATTCGCCAAAGAGAGCAGGCTGCTGACCAGGGAATCAACCAGACTGTTCAGCGTGTCTCCGTCCTGGAGGACTTCTGGAGATGGAGGAGAAAAACTCTGCAAGACCGAGATTCCTATGCCGGCACTGCTCCCCGGCGTATAGATGGTAAACCGGGTCTTCTCTCTGAGGGAAGCGATACGTTGAGGCTCCTGGTTCCAGGATTGCAGACCTTTGCGCCAGAGTTCTGCTTTCTCGGCCGCACAAGCATCTATACTCAACTGTTTTTTCTGTGCCTCAGCCGGATCCACCCATGGAGCGAAATCTCCCGGCTGCAGATCGGGAAAGGTAAGAAGCAGATTCCCCATGTCCCCTTTCGGGTCAATGACGATAGAAGGAATATCATCCATAATCGCCTCTTCAATGAGGCCTATGCCGAGACCGGTTTTGCCGCTTCCGGTCATACCGATAATAGCGGCATGAGTGGTCAGGTTCCCACTTTTGAACAGCATCGGCATGGAACCTGCCTTCTCTCCATCAATATTCAGTTCTCGTCCAAGATAAAAAAGTCCTAACTTTTCGTACGAAAAAGCATTTTCCATGAGATTTTTCCTTTATAAAAATGTGATACAAATACGGCCCAGAAAGCCTATGCCGATACTTTTTTCGTCTATAAACCATCTTTTCAGGAGTATCGTCAATGAGCTCTGATTTGATGTTATACCCAGGCTCTCAACTTTTTATACAGGTAATTTTATTAATTATGCCAGAATTTTCTTTACATATTGCACTTTTCATATTTTTCTATTGATAACTATTCCTAATATTTTTCTATTGAAGAAAAGTTTGCTTCCATTTTTTAGAAAACATATAATATGTCTGTCATTGAGATGTTACTCTTCAGACTTTGAAGGAATACAGCTGTTTTCCAGGCGTCTTTCCTGTCACAGACACAAACGCAAAAACTGCCCCGGCATGCGACTAAAGCTGCCGCCGACGCTTCATTAGACGAACTGACCCATGGGTACACCGCAGCCGACGCCGCAACTGTTCAACAGGAGGAAATTCCTCGGCCTCATAGCCGCAGCGGCTGTCTTCGGTGCTGCCTACCAATATGGCAGCCAACGGTGGACAAAAGGGAAATACACTCTTAAAAACAGCAGAATAATGATGGGAACCACTGTAAATTTTACCATCATTGGTCCAGACCAAGAAAGGTGTAACGAAGCCTTAGAAGTAACCGCTGCCCACATGGAGAAGGAAGCTGAGAGTATCAGCATATACAATCCGAAAAGCCCTCTTTCTCTCCTGAACCGCAACGGTTTCCTCGAAAATGCTCCGCCAACGCTTCTTAAAGTTACCAGGATGGCTCTGGAGATGAGCAGACTGACAGACGGCGCTTTTGATCCGACTGTACTTCCTCTGCTCAAGTTGTATCGGAAAGAAGAAAATAGGCTGCCTCCAGAGGAGGAGATAGAGAAGGCCCTGGCCCGTGTGGGGTACCGGAATGTACTCATAGAGGGAAACACAATTCGTTATACCGTTGATGAAACCGGAATGACCCTTGACGGGATTGGCAAGGGTTTTATTGTTGATGAGGGAATACGCTTCATCAACGAACTCGGGTTTGAGAATGTCTGTATTGAGGCAGGAGGGGATCTCATGGTCACCGGGGCCAACCCTTCAGGAACCCACTGGACAATAGCCATTCGCAACCCCAGACCAAACCAGGATATGCAGCACCACATTATCAAACTGAAGGACAGGGCCATTGCAACCTCTGGTGATTACATGCAATCTTACAGTGCTGATCGGCAATACCACCATATCATCAACCCACGCACTGGTTTTTCTCCACCGGCACTTGCAAGCTGCAGCATTTTAGCCCCTGATGTAGCCATGGCGGACGGCCTGGCTACCTCGGCAATGGTCATGGGACCCGATACATCTATTGCCCTGCTTGATTCTCTTACCGATTGCGAAGGCTTTTTGATTGGGAAAGATCTCACAACATATACCTCAAAGGATTTTTTCAGCTGACATGAAACGATTTGAACTCAAAAAAGGACTCGATGTCCCCATTTCCGGTGCTCCTGTGCAGAATCCGGCATCATCTGAAATGGTTCGGTTTTCCAAAGTCGCTCTCACGGGAGATGACTATATCGGCATGAAGCCCACCATGGAAGTTAAGGAAGGTGAGCGGGTCAAAACAGGACAGCTCCTCTTTACCGATAAAAAGACCGAAGGGATCCGTTACACCTCTCCGGCTACCGGTAAGGTGACCGCCATCAACCGGGGCGCAAAACGAAAATTTGAGACCATCGTCATTGAAATCGAGGAGGACGACCACATCTCATTTGTTGATCCGGCTGCGAAATCACCTGATAAATACAAGAGCGACGAGATCCGTTCAATATTGCAGGAATCCGGCATGTGGTGCAGTTTCAGGACCAGGCCCTTCGGCAAGGTTCCGGCCATCGCCTCCTCCCCTGCCGCTCTTTTCATCACTGCAACTGACACCCGGCCCCTGGCCGCAGACCCCGCAGTTATTATCAATGCTTCATTACAGCACTTCAGCACTGGACTCGACATCCTGGCATGCTTCCAGCGGGAACCGATGTATCTCTGTCTCCGGGAGAGTTCCGCAATACAAATATCACCACCGCAAGCTATGGAAGTTGTCGAATTCACCGGCCCCCATCCCGCCGGATTATCTTCTACCCATATCCATATGCTCGACCAGGCCAGAGAATCAAGAATTGTCTGGCATATCGACTATCAGGACGTAATCGCCATCGGCCATCTTTTCACAACCGGTCATCTCCAGACGGAAAAAACCATCGCCCTGGCTGGACCATCCGTTACAACCCCGCGGCTTATCACTGTCCGCCAGGGCGCCGATATTCATGAAATCTGTGCAGGGGAGCTTCTTTCAACCCCTGCCAGGATAGTTTCAGGATCTATTCTTGATGGCCGCGAAGTTGACGAATTTCATCATTTTTTAGGCCGCTACCATAACCAGATTTCCGCACTGCACGAAGGAAGCGGCAGAGCTCCTTTCAGCTGGGCGATGCCCGGCAGTGACCGTTTTTCCATCAAACGACTTTTCACATCCGCGCTCCATAAGACCCGTAAATTTGCGATGAATACGGCACTGTGGGGCGGCGAACGGGCTATTTACCCCATTGACAGTTATGCCCGGGTAATGCCGCTTGACATTGTTCCTCTGGCTCTCTTAAAGAGTATCGCCGTCTGCGATACTGAGAAATCCAGGAACCTTGGAGCTCTCGAGCTGATTGAAGAAGATCTGGCACTCTGTTCTTTTGTCTGTCCCGGCAAAAACGATTTTGGCCCTATGCTGCGCCGGGTACTCACCGAAATTGAACTTGAAGGTTGAAATATTTCTACTATTCCTGCAAAACCAATGGCTGACGCATGAAAAAACTTGACGAATTATTCCAGAAACT
>JAZBNU010000197.1:0-3313 GCA_036350815.1 Desulfopila sp. | reverse complement strand
GCGAACAACCAGATCGTGCCCACCTTTTTTAAATTCCGCCCTGATTGAACTGGGATCAAATTGTTCAATTTTTATTTCGACTCCCAACTTGGACAGCTCGGCTTGAATCATTTCAGCGATTTTCCGTTCAGCAGAGTCACTTTTACTCCACAGCGAGAGTGACATGCGTTTACCATCTTTAGCTAATATACCGTCATTGCCCGCCTTCCATCCCTCTTTATCGAGAATAGCTTTTGCTGTTTGAAGATCGTATTTAATCTCAAATTTTTTATCAATATTTCGAGCAGGCAGCCGATCGATCAGATAGGTATAAGCAGGTGTCCCTGCTCCCTGAAAAACACCTTTTAAAATATCTTCCTGATTGACAGCCAAGGCTATGGCCTTTCGTATGGTGACATCTGCTAATAATTCATCTTTGGTGTTCATAACCAGGTGAAAGTTACGACTGCTTGGCATGGTGATTATTCCGACCTTCTTGTTGTTTTCCAGCTTTTTGAGGAAGAGAGTTGGGGCATCTTCCAATATGTCAACCCCACCTGTTTGAAACTCAAGGAAACGTGTTGAGGCTTCCTCAATTTCTTTAAAAACAACCTTATCAATCTTTGCCGGGCCCTGATTGTCTGACAGGGGTGAACTCCATTGATAATCAGAGTTTTTCTTTAGGACAATTTCATCGCCTGTTTTCCAGGAAACAAACTCGAAAGGTCCGGTTCCGACGACATATTTGCGGCCAAATTCTTCACCATATTTTTCAATCGCTACTTTACTGGGAATACCGGTAAATGAAGAGGTGAAATTATACAAGATATTCGGGTCGGGCCTGCTTAAATTCAAGACAACCGTTAAATTATCTTTAATGTCAATAGATTCCACAGCAGCTACCATATATTTGGAATTGCCTTTTGCCAGATTCTCCAAAAACCATTTGAGTACTTCAGCATTCAATTCCGATCCATCATGAAAGGTTATACCGCTTTTCAAGGCAAAGGTGATGGCCAGCCCATCATCAGAAACATTCCAAGACTCGAGGAGATGTGGATAGATAATACCATCGGCGCCCATTTCCACTAATCTATCATATACCAGATAATAGATATTACTTGTTTTATTAGTAGTAAAAGGGTTGAAACTGTCCTGGCCGGCATTGCCGGGATCCAAAGAAATTGTCAGAACTTTTTCTGCCGCGTACAGCGAAGCCCCCAATCCACTAAACAGCAAAATCATACAACTTGTGAAAATTGCCAAACCAACACGCTTAATCATAATACTCCTCCTATGATAGGTTGAATTCCTTAAAGTATTGCTCGGTATTGCTTCACTTTCCCCTTCAGGATTTTAAGGAAAATTATAAATTAAGCCACCATCATTGGCTAGGCTGCAGGGTCCCCGTCGCCAGCCTGCATATTTTGAGGTTTCTTAAATAGTATAATGGGTGATCCATTTGTACTTTCACCTATCCATTCTTATTTGTCAAGAATATAAATTCGGCCGTTCCAATAAATAGCCTGTTGGTGAAATTGCTTCTGGGTAGATCAAAAAGTATCCATGCCGGCAAAATGCTCCGCACGGATTATATGTTGAAACTTGTGAAAAATACTGTGATAAAAGAGAGTTAATAAGCTAGCCGCAACCAAAGCGTCAAGGCGAATCCTTAAAATCTTTTTTGTGCTTCTGTAAGAATTGAAAATAGCGGTGGACATGTAACTGGGCGATTCGTCGGGCCTCTGTGCTGTACCCATGTTCAATAGCATTAACGATCGCTACAAGGTCCTCATAGTTCTGCTCCATCATTGGTTGGTCCTCTCTTGGAAGACTTTTAAAATAGTTATGGATATTGTCATGGATCATTTTCAAAATAGAGAGGAACAACACATTTTGACTCATCTTGGCAAGATGGGTATGAAATTTCTGATCTAATACATCATATTCTTCAAGCATACCGACACCGCCGTCGAGCAATGCTTTTGCTTCCGCAAGTATCTCTTTGAGTATTTTTATGTCCTCTTTTGTTGCTCTTTCAGTGGCAAGTGCTGCTGCTCCACCTTCAACTTCTTCTCGAAATTCAACAAGATGCCGTATAGGAATTTGCTGTTGTTGTACCAGAAGAGATAAGCTATGCGTCACATACTCTATAGTGCTTGATTTAACGACGGCTCCACCCTTGACCCCTAATTTCATCTCAAGCAAACCTTTTTGCTCCAAAACGCGCAAAGCTTCCCTTATAGAAGCTCTGCTTGTTGAGAACACTTCCTGAAGTTTTCGTTGAGAGGGGAGTTTGTCGCCGGGCTTAAGTTTTCCACTGAGAATTGCATCTTGAATCTGTTCGACAAGATCTTGATAAATTCTGTTAGAGGTTGTTTTTTTAAACATTAACTTTGTATTTTCCGTATCAGAGGAAAGTAAATATCAATCAACTAAAGCGGTCTGGTTTCGGCACATTCAATGAAATCAACAATTCAAGGCGTAAGGTAATAGAGATTGTATATTAATCCTACCTCGATTTTATGCAATGCTTGATAATTATAGCACATCACTACAGGTAGATAAAAAAAAACCAGGTGAGAGATGCCGCGGGTCGAAAGCCTTGCCGCGTCAGCACCCCTGCGCCCCTCCCCGTCGCCTGAATTGACTTAATATGTGATTATCATGGATATATGGGACAGCGACTATTATCTCGCTCGGAAACAGTCGCTGTCACTATTTTTTTCTAACACCTCTTCGCTTCAAAATACCGCCGACCTCAGCAAATCCACTGGAGTGACTTGTTAGCTAATTCATTGATTAGGTACCTTATTTTCTTCAAACTTCACTGTTGCTACGCGTGATATACACCAAAACACGCCAATTCAATAAAAAATAAAAACCCACAACATTGATGGAATAAACACGATGCCAGACCCATAACCGGCTTTGGCCATTTGAATGTTGTAAAATATTGCATGAGCAGGACCTAAGTAACCAATAATAATGACAATAGATGGTACTGTAGTTTCAGCCTTGGACCAAAGGCTCAGTTTATGCACTCCTGTTATAAAGGAGAGGGTAAATAATGGTATTCCACAATAAGCTAACCAAATGAATAGAGTTAAATATGTATCGAATTTTTTAGATAAATTGGAAAAAATAAAAGTAATTGATGTTAGGGTAATAATAGCTAAATAAAATGACCTGATTACCCCTGAAACTCAGCATCGTGATTTTAAGGGGGCAGGGTCGCTCTTTTCTCGGGTGTCTGCAGCCAGGACGGCTGCAGTCAAGCCCCCATGGAAGGGGTTATGGCGTCCCGTGAAAAGAGTGATCCTGCCCCATAGGG
>JAZBNU010000196.1:0-2054 GCA_036350815.1 Desulfopila sp. | reverse complement strand
ATGTTTGTTTGGTAGTATTTTTGTCATGGCAATATATTTTCAGTCATAGCCCGGCAGCCGTGCATGCTCTCTGTGACGCTGCGATGTAATTGCTGGTGTGTTGGTGCAGGATTTTCCAGCAGGCACAAGAGATACAGCAATGAGTTTCAGATGAGATGCCGGAGTGGTAGCGGAGCTTTTGCAGGGTGGCCATTTTTGCTCATAACGGTACACGCTGATTTTTTGTAAACGTTATGAAGATAGTTATAGTATAACTAAAAGTGATGAAAAAATCAAGTCGGCTTGTATGGTATTCTTGATGTCCTTTAGGGTTTTTAAACGGCTAATTGTGTCTAAGTTGTTTGTATCAATGAGTAAATATCGTTATTGCCGGGGGCGGTGGCCGTGTCGGCTTTCAATATTATGGAAGGGCATGTGTTGCCGTAACGCAACTTTTATTGATAAGAGAAACACCTCTGCCATGTTTCTCGCATACCCGCAACTTCGGCGGATAAGGAAGTCCGCTCAGATACCTTCCTTTTTCTCTTCTTGTTCTGCCAGAACGATACTCGGCTGCCAGTCGAGCCATTCTTTTTCGGCTTCTTCATGGAGAATGAATTGATGGTTTTCATCAACTGGCTTCCCCATCTCGGCATTTTCCGGTGTTGCCAGAGCAATGCCACCGGTCAACAGTGCTTCAAGAGATTCGGTGGAAATAGAAACGCCGGAAAAGAGACCGCCTTCAATCTTAGCACCTGAGGCGAACCAGAACTTGGAATTTTGCCGGATTATGGGCCGATAAGGTTCATCGATATTCACAAATATATGGACATTTTTAAAGTCGGGAGAAAGGGCGTGGCTGACGACCCTGCCTATTTTGACCTGGCGGTAGTAGACCGGGGAATTGACTTTAAGAGAGCCGAGGTGCTTACTTGCTAGAATGAGCTGCAGTCCGCTGAAACTCGGCGCAGGCAAGGAAGGAGCTTCTGTAAGGGCCGTAAAGTTTTTCTCCAGGGTTCCTTCGCCGGGCATGATGTTAATGAAGGAGCCAAACAGCACAGTTTTCAGGTTTTTAATACCGGAGAGACTCACTTCAGCATTTTCCAGCCATATTCTGGTGTTGGTTCTGAAAAAAGTCTCGGCCTCTTTTTCTATATGAATGTCTACCAGAACGTCTTTCATGTCGTCGGCAAAATGGAGGTTGGTGACATTGCCGATGACGATCCCTCTGTATTGGACCGGAGCTCCCCGGCGCAGATTGTTACACTCCTTGAACCGAATCGATATTTGAATACGGTCGACTTCTTCGGCTGCATTTTTGCTGTCATAGAGGGGGAAAATATCATCGGCTTGAGGAAGAGCGCGTGTTTCTGGAGTAAAATAACTGATACCGCCGCGTATGATAGATTGTAATGACTCTGTCTCCATGGCAATTCCGGCAAGTCCCGTCTTTACGGAAATGCCACTGGTGTTGTGGAATCGTGATGACGAGTTGACGGTGTCGGCATATTCCTTTTCGATAAAACAGTCGATCAGTACAGTACGTTTGTTTTCAGACAGCCGAAATCCGACAACCTTGCCGACCTCGATCTTTTGATAGTAGATTGGAGTTCCAATAATTATTGAGTCCGGGGTGTCTGTCTGGAGTTGAAAAGAATAGCCTGACTGCTGTAATTGCGGGGCTTGCTGCAGGGCGGTATGAAAATCTTTATACACTGTGAATCGTACGTCGAATACTGAATCATGGACGTTTTCACCCTGTTGTTGGGGGTTCAGGAAGGATATGCCGCCATTGAGCATGGCGCTGAGCGAGCTGGCTTGGAGGTGGACTCCGGAGAAGGAGGCATCAAAAGAAACCCCTCCATCCTTCCAGAAGACTGAATCTGGCCGTATCAGTCTTTCAAATTCTTCATAGATAAATACCAGTATCTCGAAATTGCTGTATTGGTCATCCAGTGCAATGTCCAGTATTTCACCTACTTTCTTGTCCTTGAAAGTAACCGGTGCGCCACGTTTGAGAGCATACGACTGGTCGGAGGTAAGGAGCAGTTCCGAGCCAGGCCGCAGGGGTCGTT
>JAZBNU010000195.1:0-8398 GCA_036350815.1 Desulfopila sp. | reverse complement strand
CAACCGTCAGTTTTGCCGATTGACAACAATAATAAGAGTGTGGTAAGAAAATCGACATCTTGCCTGGGTGGTGGAATTGGTAGACACCCGGGACTTAAAATCCCGTGGACCTTGCGTCCGTGCGAGTTCGACTCTCGCCCTAGGCACCATAAGATAGTCCAAGAACTTTAGGTAAAGTTCTATAAAGCCCCAGCCTGAATAGGTTTGGGGCTTTTTCTATCTTCAAAGATCCGACACTTTCCGAAAAAAAATCCATTGATTAATGTATGTACCTGTTGTGTGTACAACTACTATCAAAGCCAATACAAATAGATTGGTAATCCCTTGTTTGCGATTACTCCATTTCTTATTCGTTCTCAGGGGTTAGTCGGTCTTATCCTACCAGGAATATAATTAACTTCCTGATTACCCCTGAAACTCAGCATCGTGATTTTAAGGGGGCAGGGTTGCTCTTTTCTCGGGTGTCTGCAGCCAGGACGGCTGCAGTCAAGCCCCCATGGAAGGGTTTATGGCGTCCCGTGAAAAGAGTGATCCTGCCCCATAGGGCTTGCTGATCTTTAGGGGTAATCAGAAAGAGTAATGAATAAAGAGTATCTATACTGAATATACTGAACTAAAGGTGAAAATATGAAAAAAGTAGCAGTTTTGGCCGGAGATGGCATTGGTCCGGAAGTCATGACTGAGGCGCGAAAGGTATTGGATGCAGTGTCTGCAAAATATGGGTTTGACCTGATCTATGAAGCAGCCGATGTCGGCGGTGTTGCTATAGATAATCACGGCAGGGCACTGCCGGCCGCAACTCTTGAATTGTGTGAAAACAGTGATGCCATTCTGTTTGGCTCCGTCGGTGGACCGAAGTGGGAGGCTCTGCCGCCGGAAGAGCAGCCGGAAAGGGCGGCTCTGCTGCCCTTGCGCAAACATTTTGATCTTTTTTGCAATCTTCGTCCTGCACGGGTTTTTAAATCACTCACCTCTGCCTGTCCTTTGCGTCCTGATATTGTCGGTGATGGTTTTGATATATTATGTGTTCGTGAGTTGACCTCCGGTATCTATTTTGGCACACCGAAGGGTCGGGAAGGGCAGGGGGAAGAGGAGCGTGCCTATGATACAATGGCGTATACGCGTTCTGAGATTCGGAGAATAGCGAAAATGGCTTTTGAGGCCGCCCGCGGCAGAAGAAAAAAAGTCACCTCCGTCGACAAGGCAAATGTCCTGACCACCATGGTGCTCTGGCGCGAGGTTGTCATCGAGGTAGCCCGGGAGTATGATGATGTGATGTTGAACCATCTCTACATTGACAATGCCACCATGCAGCTGGTCAAAGATCCGCATCAGTTTGATGTGATGCTCTGCAGCAATATGTTTGGTGATATTATCTCCGATGAATCCGCTATGCTGACAGGCTCCATGGGGCTTCTGGCTTCAGCTTCCCTGAACATGGAACGATTCGGGCTGTATGAACCTGCGGGAGGTTCAGCTCCTGATATTGCCGGGCAGGGAATCGCCAATCCAATTGCCCAGATCCTTTCGGCTGCCATGATGCTGCGCTACAGTTTCGGTCTTGACGAAGCTGCCGCTGCAATAGAGAATGCGGTTGAGACTACGCTGAACAACGGTGTGCGTACGCTTGATATAGCAATAGAGAAGAAGAGTGCCGTGACTACTGCCGCCATGGGAGATGCTATTGTCGCGGCTATCTGAAAGATATGTCAATTCTTTTTGCCGGCCGGGAGGGTGGAATAATGCAATATAACCATCTTGATCCCGGGCGGTAAAGGCTTCAGCGTTTTCTTCTCCGATAGCAACAATTAACAGATGAAAGAACGAGATACATTACCATGAATGTAGAAAACGAACCTATTCTGGTTGCCAATAAAAGTTCCGCAGAGCTGGCTTCTAAGGTCGCCGTAAATCTGGGAATCCCTTTCAGTGAGATGGTGAGACAAAGATTTGCCGATGGGGAGCAATATCACGCTTTTCCGGAAAGCATCGCAGGAAGGAAACTCATCATTATAGGTTCGACCCACAACAGCAGCTCTCATCAGGAACTTCTTGATCTGATCCAGGGGGGGATATATTTTAATGCTTCAAGTGTAAATGTTGTCATTCCTTATCTGGGGTATTCGACCATGGAAAGGACAAAACCGGGGACCCAGGAGATTCCCAAGGGAATTACCCGAACCAGACAGATCTTCAGAGCCCGACCCAATTACGTTGCATTTGTAGATCTCCATTCTGAAGCGGTTCTCCATGCCCATGGTGGCGAAATCAGCACGGAGCATGTCTGGACCGACAGCCTGGTCGTGGAAAAAATCCAGCAGAGCGGCTTGCAGAATTACGTGCTGGTATCTCCTGACTACGGATATTCGAAGCGGGTCGCCCGGCTTGCCAGCAAGCTTGATTGTCCGCATTCAGCAGCGGATAAAGACCGATATGACACGGATAAAACCATTGTCAGCCAGGTTTCAAGTGTGGTAAAAGGCCGGACTGCCATTATCTGCGATGATATGATCCGTACCGGAGGTTCAATTATCCAGACCGCCCGCCGCTGTCTGGAGGCAGGTGCCGTTGATGTGGCTGTCCTGGCAACCCACCTTGTAATCGCGGGACCTGCACGCAAAAGATTTGAAGAGAGTTCCATTTCCAGGATAATCGGCTCAGATACGTATCCGGGACGGAAGAGTGATGAATTGTTTGATATTTATTCTGTTGCACCGCTTCTTGCCGAGGTACTCAGTAAGCATCTCAAGTTGTGATTTGCGGCAATGGTGTCGTTTACACTGAAGGGAAACGCACTCAGGAAAAGATAAGCTCAGCAGGATGAAAAAAGAAACGGTTGCAAGAATATTGGGCTCCTCAATACTTTTTAAGAAGTTGGGGCCTATCCAGCTGCGTGCAGCTGCTGATATCTCAACAGTACGCTATTTTGGCGACGACCAGATGATCTATCAGCAGGGAGACCAGGCAAGCGATTTTTATGTTCTTGGAATTGGAGAGGTTGAGCTTGTTCTTACCCGCAAAGATGGTTCTAAATCTGTGGTTGGCAGGATAACTCCGGGAGGGCATTTCGGCGAGACATCCCTTCTTACTGGTAAACCGCATGCGCTTGGGGCACGATCGGTGGGGGAAACAGCTGTTATCTGTTTTGAACAGCGCCTCTTTGAACAGGCGCTTTTGGGTGACGATACCATTTATCGACAGATGAATCTTGCTCTGGCGGAGCGTCTGCGTGTTTCTTTCAAGGACCAGGCTGATACTGCCGACACCCTCGGGAAGAAAATTTCTTATGACCGACAGATTGACGATTTCATGCTGATCACAGGCGGTGATGGTAAAAGGCAGGATGCAGCAGTAAAAATTTCCAGTGCCGCCAGGCGAACGCAAGCGGTATCAAAGCAATTTGCCCTGAATTTTGAACCTGTTTTATTGACCGGTGAACAAGGAACAGGGAAAAAGTTTCTTGCCAAGCAGATCCACCAGCAATCCGCTTATGCCAATGGTCCTTATATTGAGGTTGATCTGCGTGAATTTTCTGAAGAATCAGCACCGGAGAAACTGTTTGGTACACCTCAGGATACCTTTCCCTTTGCTCAGGCAAGACAGTCAGGGATTTTCGAACAGTTCTATCAGGGAACAGTGGTACTGCTTCATGCCGATCTGCTCAGCTTTCCATTGCAGCAAAAAATTGTGCAGGCTTTGTCCAGTGGGTCCTTCAGAAGGGCAGGCGGAGAAGAGGAAGTTCCCATGCAGGCACGGCTCATTCTTGTCTGTGATGCTGAGATGGGTGAGCTGAATACAAAGGACAGTTTTTTACCTGCTCTGCTTGTTCTTTTAGAGAAGCAGCATTACCGGGTCCCTTCTCTGTGCGAGCATAAACGTGATCTGCCGCGTCTGATCGATCATTATCTGCAGCGCTACAGCAAAGAATACGGCAAAAATATCGTTTCCGTTTCGCCTGACACTATGGGGCTTTTGATGAATTATGACTGGCCCGGGAATTTGCCTGAACTGCAGAGCGTAATCCAGCGTGCCGTTATGCTCGCTCAGGACAACACCATTCTCACCGGTCAGATAATACTGGGGCTTCCCAAAACAGAAGGGAAATGGGAATTCAATATATTGCGCATTCCTGGAGTAAAGAATTTTTTAAAAAGCCCTGTTTTTCCTGTTGTACCTCGGTTTGTCGTGGGACTGGTGATACTTGCCACTCTGGCGGCTCTCATTTTCGGACCAAGTGAAGCCGGGAGGAATATTGGTATTACAATGAGCTGGGCCATTGGGTGGCCGTTATTGTTTTTCTCTTTCTTCTTTCTGGCTCGAACCTGGTGCTCGGTTTGCACCCTGGCTGTTCCGGGGAAACTCATTCAGGCTATAGTAAAACCGGACCGATCCACTCCGCAATTTATCAAGAAGTATTCCGGCTGGATCATGGCTATTTTATGCATTGCCGTATTGTGGGTCGAGTTGACCTGGGATGCCTACAATAGTCCGCTATTGACTGCCTCGGTCATACTGGCTGTCTCAGCGGGTTCCTTTATTTTCAGTATTTTTTATAAACGAAGGGCATGGTGCAGATATTTATGTCCACTTGGTGCAATTAATGCCATATTTGCCATGCCATCAGTACTCGAATTACGCGCGAACAGGCATCTCTGCTTGAACAGGTGCCGGGAACACGTGTGTTTTCGAGGCGATGAAGTCCAGGGTGGCTGCCCTATGTTTCGTCATCCGTTTCTGGTTGACAACAACCGAGACTGCATCATGTGTGCGGAGTGCATTAAAAGCTGTAATAACAGCTCTATTCATCTTAATCTTCGTCTCACTCCAGAAGAACTATGGGATCTTGAGACTCCCAGGCGCGCCGATTCCTTCCTGGTGGTAGCCCTTGGGGCCATATTTTTCCCCTTTGCTCTTCATGGGCAATATACCGTATTGGTAGAACAATTTACTGTTCAATACTTTCCGGCTCTCTACCCATTGCCGCTTTCTGTCATAAAATCTCTTTTCTTGTTTGGGCTTATCGCTCTTTTTCAGGTTGGTTATCTGATCATGGTTTCACTTGTAGCTAAGTATGCCGGAGTTGCCAGAGATTCTCTCAAACCTATGCTGGGATATGGTTTTATCCCTCTTATTCTTGGATGTTATCTTGCGGTTCATTTCGATCTGTTCATGATGGATGCCTGGAGAATATGGCCTAATTTTCTTGAACTTTTTGGCTTTGAAGCGGAGTACACGCCTCGCCGGATCCTCAGCGAAGACTCCACGATGGTGCTGCAGACTATTACCGTTCTTGGAGGAATGCTTGCTTCCTTCTATGCCATTTACCGGATAATGGCGCGTTTTAAAGGAAGCCGGGCTTTTTCTTCAGAGACCCTTGTGTTACCCTATAGTTTTATGGTGTTTTTGGGAGGCCTTTCGCTCTACCTTATCTGGCCATGATTGTATCGAAGAAAAAAAACCAGGCAAGGTTGCCACTATGTGTCAATCTCACCCGGTTTGGGGGGGCTGGTTCATGAATGCGTTTCGAGTTCCCCATAGATCGCAAAAATGATACCAGATATTGCAGTATTATGTGGTGTTGCGTAACTCTCTGTAAAAAGGACGTATGTTCGAAACACTGACTCGAATGGGGCAGTTCAGTGTCTGTCGAAATTCCAAAACGTAACTCGAGTGTCGCGGGAATTACGAGTTTTGCAGCGGCTGCAGATTATCTGTCACCCTTCCTCTTTTTGGTGTATCTTTTTCAGCAATGCCATTATCTCTGGCCCGTTATTCATTTCCCTGATCCAGCTATCAGGAATAGCTTTGATTCCCAGATGTGCCCCCAGAACCATGCCGACGGCCAGTCCGCGTGCAGCTGAATCTCCGCCTGCCATAACGTTCTCCTGTAAAGCCTCTCTGAGATTGTCCTGGTATTTCATAACTAAATGGACGACTCCGGGAAGTGCGTCTGTAATGGAACAGGCCTGACCATATTTTCTGATCAGAGCTGATGTTGACTCCTGACTATGCTCGCAAGCAGAGCGAAGCTTCAGATCCAGATCGTTATCGGCTCTTCCGCCGGACAAGATTTTTCGAACTGCTTCTCGAGGTTCTGTGCCATGAAGAACCTCCCAGGTGAGGTGACAGAGAAACTCCGCGCCGTAAAGTGCTGCTGCACTGTTATGGGTCATGGCAGTTTGCTGCAGGACGAATTTGAGCAGCGTGTCATACTCATTTCTACAGGCAAAAAGAAGAGGAGCTATTCGTGCGGAACCACCGAGGTCGGTTGAGAATGATCCGCTGTGGTTGGGAGATCTGCCTTCTTTGATATTTGCCAGTGTTGTTTTTGAGGCGCGATCAAGGTACCCGTGTGTTCCGAGCATGAATTCCCGCCATTTGGAAAAAAACAGCTCAAGGTCAAATTCTTCCCGTCCACCCAGCGACTTGAGCAGCACCAGAGTCTGGTCACCATAGTGAGTAAAGTCTCCTTTCGATTTGCTGGAGTGATAAGAGTTGGGCTGGGGGTCTAAGTAGTTTGTTATTTTCCCTGTGATGCGCTCAATCTGGGCAGTGTCGTAAATCCAGTGGACACCAAGTGCCAGTGCATCTCCGGCGAAGGAGGCCAAAACCATGGCTGTATATCGGTCTTTCATGCAATTCTCCTGATATTTATCCAGAAATTTTCAACGGTTGAATATACCGCCCTCGTACTCAAGGGAGCCTTGATTGGTGAGAAATACGGCCTGGGTAAACTTATAACTACTGAAACACTAATAATTTTTGCCATATTAGCAATTTTTGCTATAATTCGGTGAAGAGTCATCTGTCCCGTGAACCCCAGTTATTCGAAAGAGAGACTATGGAAAAGACAAAAAGAAAATTCAGCCGGATACCTCTCAACTTTCCGGCAACGCTGATAGTGGCGAATACGGAGGTGTACGATATTCATGAACTTGCTAATCTGAGTATCGGTGGCTGTCTGGTGCCTCTTGATGAAGATATACTGGAAGGGACGCGTTGTACCATAACAATCAGACTTGTTGGCGGTCTGGGTAACACTCCAGTGAATATAACCGGAGAAGTTGTCCGGCATGATAAGAAGTATGTTGCCATAAAGTTTACTAAAATCAGCCCTGATAATCTCAATCACCTGCAGAATCTGATTCGTTACAATGCTCCAGACCCTGATATCATTGATCAGGAGATTCTCAAACACCCGGGACTGGTCTGATTCTGTCTGCCGGTGCAGGGATATTTGTCGACCCGGGGGAATTCAAGCCTTATTGCGCAGGAGAGCCAGAACGAGATCGATGTCTTTTTCCTGGTGTGCAGCATTGATTTGAAAACGGATGCTTTCATCTCCTTGAGGGACAACGGGGAATGTCAAGCCGACAGCGAGCACACCACCATCATACAGTGTTTTCACCAGAGCATGGGTAGCGGCTGTATCGCGTACCATAAGAGGGATGACCGGATGCGGCCCCGGTATAGTTTCCAGGCCCAGGTTCTCTAAGCCTTGCCTTAACTGGAGCTGGCGGTTTTTGAGATTTTCCAGCAAAGCTTTTCCTTCCTCGCCGTCACAGATGTCAAGAGCTGCCGCTGCTGCGGCACAATCTGCCACCGAAAGTGGATTGGTGTAGATATAGGTGTCGGCTTTCTGTCTCACCATTTCGCAGATCATCGTATCGGCAGCGATAAAACCACCGTTTACCCCAAATGCTTTACCGAATGTACCGACGATAATGTCCGGCTGAGAACGACAGAACTCAGGAGTTCCTCTTCCTGTTTCACCATACGCTCCTATACCGTGCGAATCATCAACAACGGTGATTACTCCATCCCTGAAATGTGAGTGATACTGTTGCGTTATTTGAGTTATCTCATGTATGGGGGCGTTATCTCCGCGCATGGAATAAACGCCGTCAAAAATAACAATAACCCGCTCAATGGTACTATCTACCTCATTGAGACAGCGGTGCAGATCATCCATATCATTGTGTTTGAAAATGGATTTGTTCTGACGCGGAACCCCAGCGATGCGCATTGCCCGGATGATGGAGTTGTGGTTGAGCTGGTCGCCAACCCAGTGTGTCTTCTTGCTGGTGATGGAGAGCGCCAGGCCGCAGTTGGCGGTGTAGGCTGAGTTAAAAATTCTGGCAGCCGGTTTACCGGTGAAGGCGGCAATTTTTTCTTCAAGTTCAATATGATATGAGTAGGTGCCATCGATGAAGCGTACCGCTCCAGGTCCTGTACCAAAACGGTGTGTTGCCCTGTCTGCAGCCTCAACAACTTTAGGATGGTTAGAGAGAGAAAGGTAAGAGTTAGAATTAAGGCGGAGAAATTCTCTATCACTGCCCAATAACTTGTATCTGGGACCGTTTTCTCCTTGTGGAGGGATATACTCGCAGATAACTCT
>JAZBNU010000194.1:0-5393 GCA_036350815.1 Desulfopila sp. | reverse complement strand
TTTAAATATGGCATTACCGAATAAACCAAAAGGTGAACTGAAAGCCGTAGTGAACCCTGAGGTTGTTGAACATGATGTAGATGTTCTCATCATCGGTGGCGGTATGGCAGCTTGTGGAACTGCTTTTGAGATCAAGAAGTGGGCTCCAGAAGAATTGAAAATTGTTCTCGTTGACAAGGCTTCTCTTGAGCGTTCTGGTGCAGTTGCTCAGGGTTTGTCTGCTATCAACACTTACATCGGTGAGAATCCGATTGAGAGCTATGTGAAGATGGTTCGTAACGACCTTATGGGCGTTATTCGTGAAGATCTCGTTTATGACTGTGGTCGTCACGTTGATGAATCTGTAAAGCTTTTTGAAGAATGGGGTCTCCCTGTTTGGAAAAAAGATGCAGACGGCGAAAACATTGACGGTGCCAAGCCTGCTGCGACCCTTCGTGAAGGCGGAACCCCTGTTCGTACCGGTAAATGGCAGATCATGATCAATGGTGAGTCTTACAAGTGTATCGTTGCCGAGCCTGCAGCTACCGCACTTGGTGCAGACAATATCATGGAGCGTATCTTCATCGTTAAGCTTCTCCTCGATAAGAACAAGCCAAATCAAATTGCTGGTGCTGCTGGTTTCTCCACCCGTGAGAATAAAGTACACGTATTTCGTTGCAAAACTGCTATGGTTGCTTGTGGTGGTGCGGTTAATATTTTCCGTCCACGTTCTACAGGTGAAGGTAAAGGTCGTGCATGGTATCCAGTATGGAATGCTGGTTCCACCTACACAATGTGTGCTCAGGTTGGTGCTACCCTGACCATGATGGAAAATCGCTTCACTCCAGCCCGTTTCAAAGATGGGTATGGACCTGTTGGTGCCTGGTTCCTTCTCTTCAAAGCCAAAGTATCCAACGGCCTTGGCGAGTTTTATGCCAACAGCGATTCAGTAAAAGACGAGCTTGGCAAATTCATGCCTTATGGGGCTTCCGCGGTTACTCCCACCTGTTTACGTAACCACCTTATGATCAATGAGCTTAAGGCTGGACGTGGACCGATCTACATGGCTACCGACGTCGCACTGAACGCTTTTCTTGATGAGCGAAAAGCAGCCGGCATGGATGAGAAGTCACTGAAGAAATTCTGGAAACATCTTGAGTCTGAAGCATGGGAAGATTTCCTTGACATGTCTGTTGGTCAGGCTGGTCTCTGGGCTGGTATGGACATCGAGCCCGAGAAAGTAGGATCCGAGATTATGCCGACCGAACCTTACATGCTTGGTTCTCACTCAGGCTGTTGTGGTATCTGGACCTCAGGTCCGGAAGAAGACTGGGTACCCGATGTTCAGAACGACTCCCGTGCCCATAAGTACAAGTGGGGCTACAACCGTATGACCACCGTTGACGGTCTCTTTACCGCGGGCGATGGTGTTGGTGCTTCCGGTCATAAATTCTCTTCAGGTTCGCATGCTGAAGGACGTATCTGTGCTAAACAGATGGTGAAATACTGTCGTGACAATGCTGATTTCAAACCCGAATTGAAGCAGACCGCCCAGGAAATCGCTGACGAGATTTATGCTCCTGTAAGGCGTTATCATGAGTTTGTTGGCGCTTCTACTGCTGAAGATGTCAACCCGAACTACTGCAAACCAGCCGGTTTGATGATGCGTCTCATGAAGGCAACCGACGAGTATGGCGGTGGTGTAGCTACATACTACATGACCTCCGGCAAACTTCTCAACATCTGCCTTGATCTTCTCAAACTGCTCCGTGAAGATGCCGAGAAGATGGCTGCCGGTGATCTCCATGAGCTTCTCCGCTGCTGGGAGAACTATCACCGTATCTGGTGTGTTGAGACCCACATTCGTCACATTGAGTTCCGTAAGGAATCTCGTTATCCAGGATTTTATTACAGATCTGATTACCCGACCTGTGATGATGAAAACTGGAAGTGTTTTGTCAACTCTACCTTCAATCCGGAAACACAAGAATGGAAGTGTGAAAAGGTTGAATGTCTGAATATCATTGAGACTGAACCTTGGCTGTAATGTTTCGGTTCTAACTACATGATGTTATAAAAAAATCTCCAGAGGCCCGAGGTCTCTGGAGATTTTTTCTATGTATCGGAGTTAGCTTATTTGAGGTTGCGATAAAGGTATTTTACGCAGGCTGACGTAAGCCAACCCTGCTGTTAAGTGCGCTGTAACGTCTCTCTTTTTGTACGTGAGCAGTATCTTCTCATGTTTGGTTGCTTTGGTATTTTGTGAAAAAAATTCCAAAGTACCAATAAAATTGGTAATACCTCTAGAATTATTCAATTCTGAGGAGCAGTTCCAGAATTGATATTACCCTTGATCATCCTCAATGGGTTTACGCGTGTTTCAATATCAATTGTAAATATTTTAAGAGCAACAATGGAGGAAAGTATGACTGACGAGCAAGGCACTTCAGGTGCAATTTTGGTCGTAGGCGGTGGTATCAGCGGGCTTACAGCAGCCCTTGAAGCCGCAGAAGTCGGAAATGATGTGTTTCTGATTGAGAAAAACGCATATTTTGGTGGACGCGTTGCCCAGCTTAATCAGTATTTTCCAAAACTTTGTCCGCCCAGCTGCGGACTGGAAATCAATTTCCGTCGTGTCAAAGATAACCGAAAAATACGAACCTATACCATGACTACTGTTAAATCGGTCAGTGGTTCACCAGGAAATTTTGAGGTTACTTTAGAAATAGCTCCCCGCTATGTGAACAGCAACTGTACCGCATGTGGAGAATGTGCCGCTGCATGCACAGACCAGATTGATAATGAGTTCAATTTTGGTATGAACAAGACTACTGCTGCCTATCTCCCTCACGAAATGGCTTTTCCGCGCCGTTACGTTATCAAAAAGGATGCTCTGTCTCCTCAGGGTGCCGAGGCAGTTAAAAGTGCCTGTAAATACAATGCTGTTGATCTTGACATGACTACTCAAACGGTCACGATAAATGTGGGTTCCATTGTATGGGCGACTGGATGGATTCCTTACGAGCCTACCAAAACGGACACGCTGAAGTATGGACAGTCTCATGCCATAGTTACAAATATGGAAATAGAAAGGATGGCTTCTCCCAGCGGTCCGACTGGTGGTGCTATTGTTCGTCCGGGTGATAATAAAGAAATTGAATCTATCGCTTTTGTACAATGTGCCGGCTCACGTGACGAAAATCACCTGGAATACTGTTCTCATATTTGCTGTATGGCCACGCTTAAGCAGATGACCTACGTAAGAGAAAGGTATCCTGAAGCGAAAATCTATGTGTTTTACATTGATCTTCGTACCCCAGGCAAATACGAGAAGTTCCGGGCCAAGCTGATGGCTGATGAAAATGCTTCTTTTATTAAAGGTAAAGTTGCTGAAATAGTGGTCGAGGCAGATGGTGGGGTCACAGTCGTCGCCGAAAATGCTGTCACCGGCGCTAAGGCCCATCAAAAAGTGGATATGGCTGTTCTTGCAACCGGAATGCAGCCTTCCTTAGCCGTTGATGGTGCTCCTGTTGAACTGCAGTTGGATAACAGCGGTTTTGTAATTTCTGAAGTTGAAAAGGGTATGATAGCAGCAGGATGTGCGAAAAAAGCCGCTGATGTCGTCACCACGAACCAATCATCCACTGCAGCTGCCTTAAAGGCAATTCAGGTATCCAGGAGGTAATGACAATGGATAAAAAATATTGCGCATACTTATGCTCAGGTTGTGGCATCGGCGATGCACTTGATATGGAAGCACTCGCTGAAGTTGTTACCGGTGAAATGTCCATGGAGTGTAAGACAGGTGAATGCCTCTGTGGTGCCGAGGGCCGCGCCCTTATGGAAAAAGACATGAAGGACAATGGTGTCAACACATTTGTCGTTGCCGCCTGCTCTCCTCGTGTTATGCAGAAAGAGTTCGACTTTGGAGAGGGAACCATCACTACTCGGGCAAATCTTCGAGAGCAGGTTGTCTGGGCTGAAGGAAAGCCAGCCGAAGGCGAAGAACCTCATGCAGAGGCTGCTGCTTTTCTTAATGAGACAGCTCAGGATTATGTACGTATGGCTTGTACCCGAGCAAAGAAGACTGCTCTTCCGGAACCTTATTTTCTTGAAGAAGGAACCAACAAGAAAATCATGGTAATGGGCGGCGGTATTGCTGGTCTAACTGCTGCGATTGAAGCTGCCAAAGCAGGCTATGAAGTAACAATCATTGAAAAAGAAGCGGTTTTAGGTGGAAAAGCACTTGGATGGCGCCAATCTTTTCCAAGCAAAGCCCCATGGACCGACCTTGAGGAAAATCCTGTTGCAGCAATGGTGGCTGAAGTTACTGCCAGTGATAAAATTACAGTAAAAACAGAGACCATGGTTGCCCGCATTGCCGGTTCACCGGGTAGCTTTCGAGTTTCTTTAAAGAAGACCGGTGAACGTAATGAATGGGATGCACCCGCCAAGGTAACTGTTGAAGAACAGGAAAAAATCGAGAAAGGCGAGATGGAAGATCCCAACGAAGGGTGGCAGAAATATGTGGCTGTCGATCCGAGTGCCGAGGTGTTTGGGGCAGTGGTTCTTGCTACCGGATGGAAGCCTGCCGATGTTTCTCAGTTTGAGCATCTGGGCTACGGCAAGGTGAAAAATGTAGTCACCAATGCTGAGTTCGAGAAACTCGCTAAAGAGGGAAAAGTTCCTGCCAACGTCGCTTTTGTCATGAGCCCTGGTGGTGCCGACAACGATGAAGATTTTCCATACTGTAACTCTGTAACCTCGATGGTTGCTTTGAAGCAAGCACAGTATGTGTGTCAGGACAATGCAGACGGCAGGGCATACATTCTCTACCAGCATATGCGTACTCCCGGACACATGGAGCTCTTTTACAAGAACACCCAGATGAATGACGGTATTTTCATGACTAAAGGAAATGTCATGAAAGTAGAAGACGCTGGAGGAAAGCTTGCTGTTAAAGTAGAGGATACCCTGCTTGGTGACGACCTCGACCTTCAGGTTGATATGGTAGTGCTTGCTGCCGGAATGGAGCCGACGACCTTACACGAGCATTCCATTAACCTCGCGTATCGTCAGGGGCCGCGTCTACCTGATCTTGATCTGTTTGACGGGTATGCTGACTCTCATTTTATCTGTTTTCCTTATGAGACCAGAAGGACCGGTGTCTATTCCTGTGGTGGAGTAAGAAAAGCAGCTACAATGGATGAAACTGTAGATGATGCGACAGGTGCTGCATTAAAAGCGATCCAATGCCTGGAGTCTACAGATCGCGGTGTTTCAGTTCATCCTCGTTCAGGTGATGCCACCTATCCTGAATTTTTTATGCAGAGATGCACCCAGTGCAAGCGGTGTACTGAAGAGTGTCCTTTCGGGGCTCTTGATGACGATGACAAAGGGACACCATTGCCGAA
>JAZBNU010000193.1:0-3407 GCA_036350815.1 Desulfopila sp. | reverse complement strand
TCCATCTATCAGAAAAGGAACCATAGCTTTTCCACCGACTCGAAGAACGGTTTCCCGGCCAGGAGTATCCGGCGAACCATCAACTACAGTATAGTCTTTTCCTTGCAGCAGCCCCATTTCATCAGCAGCCTGCAATACTTTCCTGCAAAAAGGACAGTCCTCGCGAATATAAAGTTCTATCATTGTATCGTCCTGTTGTTATTTACTGGTAAAATATACCTCTTCCCCTTGATCTATCATACCTGAAGAGGAAGAAAAGGCGTTTCAGCCCGACCCCAATTCTCCCGGCAACAAAATCCCTGACATATTTTTTGCTTTCAGCATCTTACGTCCGTATTCCGGTCCCTCTTTTCAGCAGATACATGTTCACCCCGAAGAGGAGAGCGGCAAAAAGTACAAGCATGCCCAGGCCGGCCCAAACACTGATATCTGAAATACCGAGAAAACCAAAACGAAAGCCATTGATCATATAGATTATTGGATTTGCCCTGGACACGCCCTGCCAGAACTCCGGCAGCAGTGAAATGGAGTAAAAAACCCCTCCCAGATATGTCAGCGGAGTAATGACGAAGGTAGGAATGATGGAAATATCATCAAATTTCCGGGCGAATATACCATTTATCATCCCGGCCAGAGAAAAAACAAAACTGGTCAGAACCGCAAACAGCACAGTATGAAAGATGGAGTAAAGGGGCAGACGCACAAAGACAAGACTTACCAGAGAGACCAGCAGTCCGACACTCAGCCCCCTGGTCATACCGCCGGAAACATAGCCGAGCACAATGACCCAGTCGGGCGTTGGACTGACCAGCAGCTCTTCGATATTCCGTTGAAACTTGGTACTGAAGAAGCTCGAAACCGTATTTGTATATGAATTGGTGATTATTGCCATCATTATCAGGCCCGGTGCTATGAAAGCCATATACTCATACCCGCCGATATCCTGCAGCTGAGAACCTATAAAGCTGCCGAAGATGATAAAATAAAGCGTCATGGTAATTACGGGAGGCACCAGAGTCTGGACCCATATACGAAAAATACGGATCATCTCTTTTCTGGCTATGCTTTTCAATGAAATCAGATTTTCTTTCATTTTTCCACCATTCCGAGGAACAGTTCCTCCAGCCGGTTGGTTTTGTTGCGCATACTCTCCACCACGATGCCCTGACCGATCAGATGTTGAAATATCTGGTTTAACGAATGGCCTTTGCTTTTTGTCACTGCCAGGGTCGTTTCGTCTACGAGATCAAACACTACGCCTTCCAGTTTTCTCACCTCAGCCATGGGCTCTTGTGTTTCAAGAAGATAGGTTTCCGTATCGAGTTTTCTCAACAGTTCACGTTTGCTGGTGTTTTCCACCAGTTTTCCATCGGTGATAATTCCAATATTATTGCAGAGCTGCTCAGCCTCCTCGAGGTAATGCGTTGTCAGGATAATGGTGATGCCCTCTTTGTTGAGCTCTTCCAGAAAAATCCACATGCCGCGCCGCAGTTCAACATCAACCCCTGCTGTCGGTTCATCAAGAATAAGCAGTCTGGGTTCATGAATCAGGCCGCGGGCAATCATCAGCCGCCGCTTCATCCCACCGGAGAGCTGCTGCGCCACCGTGTTTCTCTTCTCCCAGAGGCCAAGTTTCCTCAGATATTTCTCTGCCAGAACAAGTGCCCTGGCTCGCGGTATGCCATAGTAGCCGGCCTGCTGCGTTACAATGTCCTGCACCTTTTCAAAAATTGAAAAGTTGTATTCCTGCGGTACTACCCCTATCATTCGTTTAGCGGCCGGGAAGTCCTCATCAATATCAATTCCAAAAACCTTGACGGTTCCACCGCTTTTTTTCACCAGAGAAGTCACAATACCGATGGTGGTGGTTTTTCCGGCGCCGTTAGGTCCCAACAGGCCGAAAAAATCTCCCTGACGTACATCAAGTGTTATCCCTGTCAGGGCTTTGACCCCACTGGTGTAGGTTTTGTATAGATCTGTAATCGAAAGAGCGTTCATTTCATCACCCGATCAGGTCAATAAAATATGCGACAATCT
Organism: Desulfopila sp.; assembly: GCA_036350815.1. Taxonomy (GTDB): domain Bacteria; phylum Desulfobacterota; class Desulfobulbia; order Desulfobulbales; family Desulfocapsaceae; genus Desulfopila_A. Next base: position 1,370 of record JAZBNU010000193.1, on the reverse strand, counting down.
CTTCAGCAAGGTTTCGCCCTTCCAGCTCTGAGATCTGCACAATACCAGTAGGGCAGGTTATGTTGATTTCAGTCAGCTGCTCTCCGATAAGATCAAGACCGACAAAATGAATGCCATGCTTGACCAGCCAGGGGCCAAGATCTGCGATTATCTTTTCTTCTCTGGCTGTCAGGCTGGTTCGCAGTGCATCACTGTTGGCAAAATTGGCATGAAATCCCTCTTTCGGCCGACGCAGAGCAGCACCGAGACATCTCTCACCCAGCATTATCACCCGCTTGTCGCCCTCGTAGACCCGGTCCTGAAACTTCTGCACCATAACCGGATGCTTACCACCGTCAGTTGCGGCCGCAACAGTCTCGTTGTCGGAAGGCTCAATCCTCCGCACTGATTTTCCCTGAAAACTGTCCAGTGATTTGATCACACAGCTGCCGTTTCGTTCCAGGAAATCTTCTATCATGGCACAATCCGAGCTCACCAGCGTTGCAGGCATATATTGCCTGAAAGGCAGGACAATCAGCTTTTCGTTGAAATCACGCAGAGAAGACGGGCTGTTCACCACCAGCGTTTCAGACAGGGACAGAAATTGAGTTGCGTAGTGAAAAGCCATATCGTATGGAGGCTCTTTCCGCATCAGTATCAGGTCATACTGGCGCAGGGCTCTAACTTCTTCCCTGCCTTCCGCATCGCTGGCCAGTACTGCCGCAAAGGTCTCAAAAAAGAGCTTTTCAATAGTTGCAGTATCCACACTGATCCCCATGGAACGAGCCTGATTAATCAGGGCAATTGAGGTATCAGTCCGTGATACAAGACCCTCAATAGGATCTAAGACTACCAGCCATTTCATTTTTTTCTCCTTTGCTGAACTCTTTTTTGTTCTTCCAGCACGCTCCATATTGATCCGGAAAAATCTGTAAAACTACAGATATTCTATAGTGGTTTCTTATAAGAGGCAAGCCGCAGGTCCACAGGCGACAGTATGCACGGCTTCCCTTTTGGTCAAGACAACCTCCAGGAAGCCATATTTCAGCCTGCCCCCATGAACATTCTCAAGGCGTGCATAACCGGAGCATATAAGATATTTTTCAAAGAAAAGAAATTCCTGCAGTATTTGTACATGCTTTTTCATATACAGATTATTCTTTCAGCTTTTTTTTATCACATGGATAAAAAATATTTGCCGAACATAAATTATGGGGTAAAGTACCGCCTCTTCCAGACTGGAAGACTGCAGTGATTTCTGCTGCAGCATTGATTGAGGTTTTTTGCACTCGGGTTCCCTCACCCCGACAACAAAAAGGAAGATCATGCTTTGTCTCAGTGAAGCGCAATCCCAGCGCGCCTTTATTCTTCTTGCCCTGTTCCATATTTTC
>JAZBNU010000192.1:0-3820 GCA_036350815.1 Desulfopila sp. | reverse complement strand
TCCAGCGCTCTCACAAAGAAAGCCGCTGGAGATTGAAGCAGTACCTGTGCCGTTCAGTCATTTTCATCCTGGTCATGAACGGCACCAGCAAATGATAGCATATCATTTGCTGTTCTTCCCTCAAAGACATCCTCCACCTGACCCGCTACAGGAACCGCTCGCGCAAGGGCTTTTGCGCCCCTTTAGAATGGCAGTATGGCGGTTTTCATAAACGACCTGCAATGCATCATCAATAAGGCCGGATGCCTCTACCGGGACTATTCCAGACTTAGTAAGAACTTCGCAGGGTTTTTGCCCCGCTCCACTGGAGAGAACTGCGCGGCAATCGCCCAGTATGGCAGAGAGCTGATGCCATCGCTGCAGGCCTCCGCCGCTATGTGGTGCCCGGCGTGTTTCCACCAGAACGAATCCATTCTCTTTTTTAGTGAAAATATGAAAATTTCTGGCTTCACCAAGGTGGAGATTGACCAGAACTCCCTCTCTGCTGGCTACGGCAACATAGGGTCTCTGTCCGGCGGGTAAAGCCGGCATGGTTGAGCAGGCTGTCAGGCAGCCCCTGAACTCTTCGGTTTTGTCATCATCAAGCAGACCAACCGCGTCGGCTCGACAACGGGTGCAATGACGCATCTGGGGAAGATATTTCTCACAGGCTGTCCGTATCTCTTCCAGGGTTTCTTTGTCGGGTTGGGGTATTGTGCCAAAAGGGGTGTTGACGTTTGGGAACATGGCCATGGCGTTAAAAAGATCAACACCGAGTTCTTTCATTTTACGGGCGACCTCTTCAATATGATGATCGTTTACCGTAGGAATGACGATACAGTTAACTTTTACTGTAATATTGTGTTCCTTGAGTCTGCGGATTGCCTCCATCTGTCTTTCTAAAAGGAGAGTGGCTGCCGGCAGGCCATGGTAGATGACCTTGCCGTCTCGTACCCAGGAATAGATTTTGCTGCCGATTTCAGGATCCACCGCGCACACGGTGATGGTGATATGGGAAACGTTCAGTTCTGCCAGTTCCTCAATATATGGAGCGATTCCCATACCATTGGATGAGACGCAAAGCATGATATCGGGATGGTTTCTCTGGATTTGTTTCAGGGTTGCCATGGTTTCAGCCCCGTTGGCGAAGGGGTCACCTGGACCGGCAATGCCTGCTACGGTGATACGTGGTTCCTTTTCCAGAACTTTGTCCATGTAGATACCAGCCTGGGCAGGAGTAAGAATGTTGCTCGTAACTCCTGGTCGAGATTCATTGACACAGTCATACTTTCTATCGCAGAAATTACACTTAATGTTGCATTTCGGCGCAACCGGTAAGTGAACCCTGCCGTACAGGCCTTTCGCTTCGGAGTTGAAACAGGGGTGTTTGTGGAGGTGAGAAAGGTTTCTGTTATTCATATGCTTATTCCGTTTGTTGAAGATACGGCAGATGAGATGTCTCGAGAAAAACCAGCTCCTGCCAACTCAATATGAAATGTGACAATGTGAGGTGTGAGCCTGCCGGGATTATTTGGGGACGACGGCGGGCTGACTCTCTTCCTTGCCATCACATATAGCTGTATCCGACCGGGGAACTCTCCTGCTTGAAAGCGATAATGGTATTGGTGATGGTGTCGAACAACTGCTGGGCTCCATGGTATCCAAGATGAAGCAGCCGCTGACCCCCAATGCGATCGTGAATGGGAAAGCCCACTCGAATGAGAGGGATGTTTTCTTTTCGGGCGAAGGTGTACCCTTTGGAGTGACCAATAACGAGGTCTACCTCCAGTTCGCGGGCGCTCTCCTCTATGTCGTAAAAATCAACATTGTTCTCAACGCGAGGATCGGCGCAGCCGATATTTTCAAGGACTTCGGTCACTTTTTCTTGAAAATATGGACTTTTTCCACCGGATGCGCAGAGTACCGGCTGGATGCCGATTTCTGCGACAAAAGAAGCCATGCCTATGACAAAGTCTTCTTCCCCGTATATTACTGCTTTTTTGCCGGAGATGTATTTATGGCCGTCAACCATAGCATCAATAAGACGGCCCCGGGCTTCTCTGTATTTTTCAGGAATATCCTGGCCGGAAATCTTTGCCAGGAGCTCAAAAAAACCGTCTGTGAGACGAAGGCCGATAGGCAGGCCTGTGCGGAAGAGCGGAGTTTTGTGGTATTCTTCCAGGAATTTCCCGGCACTGTTGTCGGGAAGAGCAGCGCCTAGTTCAATGGTTGCCCTGGCACCTCCCATATTTCTGATCCGCTCCAGTGGGGTCCCGCCTTGCGGTATCAGGGGATAATCGTCAAGGGCCGGGCCATCCAGGGTTTCTGAAAAATCGGGCAGCAGAGTGACATCCAGGCCAAAATCCTTGCAAACCTCCTTGAGATACCTGATGTCGGCCGGTGAAATAAATCCCGAGAGCAGATTGATGGTCTCATTTGCGGGACTGATGCGGCTAAGCTGTTTTACCGTCGCTGTTACCGCCCCATGAAATCCTTCCATGTGTGTACCGGAATAGCTCGGGGTAGCCACATGAATAATTTCAGGGGAATCCTCGGTGCAGAACTCCTCGCGGTATTCCTTCAAAATGTGAGCAACGTCGTCCCCGATAGTTTCCGTTAAGCAGGTGGTCGCAACGCCGATAAGAGAAGGCTTGTATTTGGCCGTGACGTTTTTTAAGCCGAGTTTGAGGTTGGCACTGCCACCATAAACCGCGTGTTTTTCCCCCAAAGACGAAGAGGCAATATCGATTGGTTCATTGAAATGGCTGATTATATAGCGCCGCATGTACGTGGCGCAGCCCTGTGAACCGTGGAGAAAAGGAACGCATCCTTCAATTCCGCGAAAAGCCAGGGATGCTCCCAGAGGCCTGCAGAGTTTGCAGGCGTTTGTTGTTGCCGTATAGTTTGCCGACATTATTTTTTCTCCTCTGATCTGCGCGGGACGAAATTCCACACGGGGCTCATGACTGATAAATAGACTTCCCGGGCAAAATTGAGCATGCCTTGAAAGCCGGCAAGCATTTCCTTGCGTTCATGGTTGTGGTCGCAGAAGGCGACCCCCAGCTTATAGGCAATGGGGCGTTCCTTTACTCCGCCGACGAAAAGATCGACCTCTTTCTCCTTGAGGAAGCTGGAGAGTTCAAGTGTGTTGGCGTCATCGACGATAATAGTGCCTTCGTCGGTGATCTGCTCGAGCTCAAGGTAGTCTTCCGGGGTACCGGTCTGTGAACCGACCATGACCACATCCATCCCAATGAGTCTGAAAGCCTTGATCAGGGAAAATGCCTTGAAGGCACCGCCGACATAGATAGCCGCTTTCTTCCCTTTGAGCGCTTCCTTGTATCGGGCAAGTTCAGGGGCTAAAGCGCCGACTTCTTCTTTGACAAGCTGCCGGGCTTTTTCCATGAGAACGGGATCCCTGAAATGGAGAGCGACCGCATAGAGTGCTTCCGCCATATCTTCAATACCGAAGTAGGAGACCCTGATGGATGGGATGCGGTATTTCTTTTCCATCATGTCAGCAAGATCCATGGTTGCACCTGAGCACTGCACCACGTTGAGAGCGGCACCGTGGCATCTTTCAATATCACCGATGCGGCCGTCTCCAGTGATATTGGCCACTACTTCTACACCGATTTTTTCGAAATATTCGCGGATCAGCCAGATCTCCCCGGCAAGATTAAAATCACCCAGGATATTTATGGAATATTTTCCTATGTTGCTGGTGTCACCAGTGCCGACTAACTGTTCCATGGCACGGCAGGCTGCGCGGTAACCTGCGCGCTTGTTGCCTTTAAAGCCTTTCGACTGTACAGGCAGCACGGGGATGCCCTTCTCTTTT
>JAZBNU010000191.1:0-5148 GCA_036350815.1 Desulfopila sp. | reverse complement strand
TCCACCTCCAGAGAGCCTACGGACAACGGTGCCTGCCTGTAGCTGTTTCTCCGGAACCCAGGTAAACAAGGCATCACAAATGGTATCACTGCAAAAATGAAACACATACTCTTCATCTGTCGTCACACCACATCGGAATCTTCTCCTGCTGAAGAAATCTTCGCGCAACAGCATGGGGTTGAAATTCTCTACGCAGAACCGGGCAACAACGCCAAGGTACAGTTAAATCCGGCTCTGGTGGAGTGGGCCGATATCATTTTCGTCATGACCAAAACCGACCGGGACGGCTTACTGAAAAAATTCAGAAAGCACCTTACCAGGCAGCAGCTTATCTGCCTGGAAAACCAGGATATTTCAGAATCACCCAGTCTGGAGCCGCTCGACATCCTGAAGCGCCACCTGCTATAGCCCGAAAAAATCACAGCTATCTGCAGATCCGCAACGATCACGAAAAACTGCAGTGCAGCATCACTCCTGCCTCTCACGAAAGTACAGTGACTTTTCTCTCTTATTACGATACACTAGGGATACAGTGCCGACTCGCTGACCCTGTATGCCATGGTTTCAGTGTTCAGGATTTTTAAAATTCATCCAAGCACCCCACTCTGCCTTTTATGAAAAAGTCCTCTGGAAGACTCTTTTTCGACAAAAACGACCATCAACTCCTCGATATCGTCGATGATATACTGGAGCGAGGCAGTCGGTCCCAGACACTGCGTTCTCTTCTGAGCGAACACATGCACCCGCAAGGTATCAAGGAGATGGCTGCTCCCCGCGGGCTGCGCATCGCCTACGCCATCGCCAGCCTCCTCGGCAGTTTCGAAAAAGGCCGGGCGAGCGACCGCATCAAAGCTCTCCGCTCGCTTCGCGATGAGGTATCCCTTTCCTCCACTACATTTTACCGCAAAAACACCGCCCGTGTCCTGCTGCAGATAATGAAAGATCTGCTGCGCTGCAAGGAAAATACCATGCAGCGTCTCAAGCTGGCCCATGATTTCCGTATGGTCTCCACAGGAAACCCGCGCCGGGTCCGGGCGGAACTGGCAAAGTACCACCTTCTCGAAATGCCCGAGGAGTGGAATCAGTATTCCTTTGATAATCATGTCCATGATGCCAACACCAAAGGACGCAAAACCCCCACCCATCTGATAATGGATGCCTGGATCAAGGGCATCAAATATCTCACGGTAGTATACTACAACTACGTCAAGCCGGAAGTGGTGGAAGAGTTACTCGAAGCCGGCAGTATTCTCGACGTTCAGGTTCAGGTGGGTATTGAAATGTCTGCCCGCTTCCGTGAAAAATATATCCGCTTCACCTGGCAGCCCCAGGGATTGAACGACAATCGCTCCTTTGTGAAATTCCTCAAAGAGAAAGGAGTGATGCAACTCATGAATGAAGGTCGCCTGGTGTCGGAGTACCAGCAGAAGTATGTTTTTGCTGTTTTCAATCTTTTCAACAGGAAGCATCGTCAGACCATCAACGATCGTCTTCAGATCGCGCTGGAGCCTTTGCATTTAGATGATTTCATACGATTTGTCGGCTCAGGCCAGCCCTCTCTTCTCCATCTTGCCAAATTCATTTACAACAGCATTTCAGCGCGACTGCGCCTGGAAATGTCAGGCTCAGGTACACGAGTACCTGAGAGGCGAAAAAGACAACGCCCCCAGACTGAAGAGCGCTTCGCCCAGCTGCGCCATCTCAATATTGAGACCATCATCGGACAGTACCTCCATCCTGGTAAAAATCCGGAGCTGCATGACCCCAGCTGCCCCCAGGACAGCCCTGATGTCCCGGATCTGCTGAAGCTCACTCCCAGGAATCTTCTCGCCAGGCTGCTCTCCCGCCATGCCAGCTCCACCTTCACCCTGAACCTGAGCAACCTCTCCATTCAGGACACCATGGAGATACTCTATTCCTGTGAAGGGATGATCAGCCATATCGAGTCCTACAACCTCAAAGACGCTGCCCACGGCATCACCTCAAGCCTGCCCGCGGGAGGCATCTCTTTTGATGGCCAGACCGTTGACCTGCAGAGTCCTGAAAAACACTACAGTCTCATCAGCAAATTACAGCAGGCCCTCAATGACGACAATGTCATCGGCCTGAAAAGGGTAATCCGCGAAATTATCTGGGACTATGAAGATCAGCATCATCGCATGATCAAGAATGCCGAACTGATTCAAGATAAAAATCGCGAGAGCCCTGAGCTGCAGGAAGACCTCAAACAGATGCTCAAGCGGAAAACCGAGCTGATGGACATTCTCTACAACCTTGAAGAATTCCACAACTATTACAAGAACAGAACCCTCGGCTCACACATCGGTTCGGGCTCTGCCGGGCAATCAGACCATCAGCACGGCATGGGGCTGGTGGTGGTGGACACCCTTCCCGACCGGGCCAGAAAAACAGTGAAAATGGAGGTTGCCAGGCAAAAAAGAGTGCTCATTCCGGTAACTGCCGACCTGACCAAAAGCTCGCACAGCCGCAGTCTCGACACCTTTGAGCTGGACGAAAAAATCACTTTTCTGGGCAGATCTCCATTTTTCAGCAGCAAGCCGTACCAGCGCCTGCAGACCTGGAGCCTGAACAGTTTTCTCGTTCACCCCAAAGTTCCCGGCAATATCGCCACCCTGGGCGGCCTCGGTGCAAATGGAGATTCCCTGCATCCATGCCTGCAGTCAGAAGGTCCGGAGCACCTCGACCAGCCCTGGAAATACCTCAACACCAACCTGAAAAACAGCCTCAAGGTAGTAATTGGTTTTATTCCCGCCTTCATCACCTTTTATCTCACCAAAGACTGGTGGCTGCTTGCCTATTTCGGTGCATTTATCTGGTTTGCCATCACCGGTTCACGCAATATCATCCAGTCGGTGCTTGGCGGAGGAGGACTGCGACGCTCCTCGCTCTTGCCGTGGAATTCGCTGGTGAGCTGGAGCCGAATAGCCGACTCCCTGCTCTATACCGGTTTCTCAGTCCCTTTGCTTGATTTTCTGGTAAAGACAGTGCTGATGGACCAGACTTTTGGCGTTACCACTACAAACAATCCGATCCTTCTCTATGGGGTCATGGGGTTGGCCAACGGCATGTATATTTCCGGTCATAATGCCTTCCGCGGTTTACCGAAAAGTGCCGTCGTCGGCAACTTTTTCCGTTCCGTGCTGGCAATCCCGCTGGCTGTTGTGCTGAACTCACTCATAGGTTCCTTCCTCACCGTGGCCGGGGCTGTCGCCGTCAATGACATTCTGCAGAAATGGGCCGCCATTATATCCAAATTCGCCTCGGACTGTGTCGCCGCCATCATAGAAGGACTGGCAGACCGGCAAACCAATATCCGCGCGCGACTTGCGGGATATCGTCTCAAACTGTCCCAGCTTTTCGCTGTATTCTCCCGTCTCGATCTCCTCTTTCCCGAGGAAGATGTTCTCGATATTCTGCAGTCGCCGAAGGTGGTCATGGAGACCCTCAACTACGAAGCCAGAGAACAGGAGAGATACCTCATCGTCAACGCCCTGGATCTCATGTATTTCTGGATGTACCAGCCCCGGGCGCGCAAGGCCATGGAAATAATTTTCGAGAAGATGTCGCGGGAAGAGTGGCTGATTTTCTACCGATCCCAGCTTGTTCTCAAACGCCATCGCGAGATAAGCCAGGTTTTTGTTGATGGCCTGGTGGGGAAGAATTTTTCCAAAGCACTCTCCTTTTACCTTGACCGGGCTGAAGAATATCTCCGTGATCTTGAAAAACTCGGCTTAACGAAGAAATGGCTGTAACTCTTCAGCCCCAAAAAAAGAATCCCTCCCGCATAACACCCTGGCCCACGACAAGCCCATCCGTTTGCCTCTCCGGCAGAAAAGCCGTTGCACCATAAGGCAAGGAGGGGTATGATCCCCTGCAAAGAGCCGAGCATCAATCACTTATGAATTCGATTTTTTCCATATAACACGCCAATGACCACCAAAAAATACCACACCATTGCCTTCCAGGGCATGGCCGGAGCATACTCCGATCTTGCCTGCAGAATGGCCTACCCCGACCTCAAGACAGTTCCCTGTGTCTCCTTCGACGCCGCCTTTCAGGCCGTCCGTAAAAAAGAGGCCGATCTGGCCATGATCCCGGTGGACAATTCCCTGGCCGGCCGCGTCGCCGATGTCCATGATCTTATTCCCAATGGCAACCTCTACATTATCGGTGAACATTTCCAGAAGATACGCCACTGCCTGCTAGGCGTTCGCGGTGCCGCCATCGAGGAACTGACCGACGTGCACAGCCATGTTCATGCCATCCCGCAATGTAGAAAGATCATCAAAGAGCTGCGGCTCACCAGCCACGTGGTGGCCGATACCGCCAAAGGTGCCTCCGACATCAAAAAATGGAACGACAAAACCCAGGCCGCCATCGGCTCGGAACTGGCCGCCCAGATCTACGATCTCGACATCTTACGCCGCGATGTACAGGATGCCGACCATAACACCACCCGCTTCCTGATTTTTTCCAGCGAAAAAATGACGCCGACCTATGACAAGGAGCAAAAATATATTACCAGCTTCGTCTTCGAGGTGCGCAATATTCCCGCGGCACTCTATAAAGCCCTGGGCGGTTTTGCCACCAATGGCGTGCAGATGGTCAAACTGGAGAGTTATGTCGGCAAACACTTCAACGTCGCCAGCTTTTATGCCGACGTCGAAGGGCATATTGAGGAGAAACCCCTGCAACTCGCCCTGGAAGAGCTGGGATTTTTCGCCAAGCGGGTTGAGCTGCTCGGCACCTACCTGGCGCATTCATTCAGAGACTTTTAGGGCCAGATCAAACACCGGCAGCATACTATGGCTGACAGCATACCACCCTGATGCACATAAGAAGGATGGCACTGCCTGGAAGGGTCTCTCACAACAAATGAAGGTGAGCAAGAGTCTCTACCCCGAAATTCTCACCAGCCGAGGTTGCCGTGGATGCGAGGCGCGAAGCAAGGCGCTATAGTCGTCTATGCACCTTGCTTCGGCAACGCTGCAGGTAAGCGAACGAAGTGAAACTCCGGGCACGGTAAGATCGGCTGACCTTCGGTGAACATTGTGTATGGTTTTCTTGTGAAAGTATACTGCTTGAACATATTGGAAGATCATCTCATTGAAGAAAATTGACACAATG
>JAZBNU010000190.1:0-5547 GCA_036350815.1 Desulfopila sp. | reverse complement strand
TTTCTGGAAGCAATCAGAGATTCTGAAAAAAACAGTACTCTTCTTTCCCAGATTATTGAGGCGAAACTTGCCTGGTTGGAAAAGATGATTCTTTTGCTTGACAGTGAAGCTCTGCAACGCTTTGAGAGTGTCCTTAACCATGTCTTTGAGAGGATGCAGAGTCTTGAAGACGGTGAAAGCCCCGTCATGCTCCACATCGTTCAGGGGCAGCATCCTATGAAGCGTCTTGCAACATTGCTGCATGACGCAGGGAAAAAGGAAAATGTCTCTTTCGATTATGCTCCTGTGGCATCATTGATGCGAACGGTTCTCCTGAAAAATTACGGCTACTGGCTGGAAGAAGACGATCCGATGCCCTGGTTTCTTGAACGCAGCGGAGCTCACCCAAGTGACATTCATTCGCGCAATCTTTTCGAAGCTGTCAGCCATGAGTCGATTCATCGGTATAGGAAAGAACTCCAGGCTGTTGATATTGAGAAAAATCCTTTTGAGGGACTGGGAAAAATTCTGGAGTTGCCTGCTCATGTCGATATCGTTCGTTTCTATAAGAATATCCCGGCTCTTTTAGCGGAATCGGCAGGTCTTGATGCAGAAAATGATGCCTATGACGATGGGACGAATCCTGTAGCGGAAAACTGGAAACTGCTGTTTCTTTTTAAAATCATGGATACTGAGGGGCTTTATCTGATCCATGAGGAATCGCTGCGCGAGATTAACCGCAGTCTGGTTCAGCTTATCAGGCAGCAGAGCTTTGAAGAAACAGAGGAATTTCTCCTCACAACTTTTGATCTGCTCAAAGCCAATGTAAAGAAATATCCTCATACTTCTCTGCAGTGCATTCAGGTCCTGGGAGGTGAGGTTTTCAACAGGGGCAACAGCAGAATGGTGGAAGCATTTCTTTTCAGTGTTGTTCGGTTCGGTTTTCAGTATGCCAATGTTGTCGGAGTTGATGAAGACTGGCAGCCTCTCACCAACCCTGCCCACCTGGGGAACATACGGGTCTGGCTTAACTTGATAGAACAGGAACCGAAATGGTGTTCGACACTTTTTTCAGCCCTTATTATCAACCTCAAGCTGACAGGCACCTGTGTAAAGGATACTGATCTTTTTCAAAGGGATATCACGGAACTGCTAAATCACCCTATTGAGCCGATCTATAATCTCGCCAAACAGTTTACCAAACTCATGCCTGTTTTTTTTAATGAGATCGGAGCGGAAGGCGAATTACGTGATGTTTCCACAGAGCTTGATGAGCTGCACAAACGTCAGGATGTTCTGATTCACTTTCTGCGAAAACAGAGTCATGTGGAAAGTTCGAATCTCATTGTTAATTTTATCAAAGCAATTTTTCTTTTCTGGAAAAACAGAGACAAAAAAGAGCTGCGACCCTACCTTCCTGAAGAAGTCTACAGTCAGGTAAGGAACAGCGGCAAGTATATTGACGAGCAGCATGTCCTTATTGCCAGGATAGTGGCGGAGCAGGGTCTGACTCATTTTGATGATATTTTGAGCTGGGATGGCGGGAAGTGCCGGCAGTATCTCGAGAAGCAGAGTGATGTCTCCGAGGGAGAGCGCCGCCGCTTTGAACTGCTTGTCCATATGTACAAGCTCCTGCACAAGAAATATAATCTCGGCTTTCAGGAGTTGCGTTCCGAACTGCTGCAAGCCTCCAAGGACGGTCTTGAGGGTATGGCCGAGCTCCTAGAAGAACTGGAAAGCTGCGATACCATAACCTGCCTGAAGGCTTTGCTGGCACGCCTGGAACGACTCAAAGAGATAATTCTTTCCAAGGAGAAGTTTGAGGCGCAGGAAGATATTTATTATAAAAGGCATATAGCTGTTGATATTCCTTCGGTATACGGTCGCTACAGGGAGCCGAAATTTGACAGTCTCAGTCTCACTTTTCGTCTCGAGAACCTTGCAAACATTTATCTTGAAAACCTTCAGGAAACGGTCAACCTTTCTTTTATCACGCAAGCGACTCTCTACCGGGTTGTCACCTGTATCGAGTTGTATCTTCGCGCTCTCCGAATTGACGGGATAACCTCGAGAAGACTGGACATCTACCTGACACTTCTCAAAAACTCGTTGAAGGTGAGGCGTTTTTCCTATACGCAGTATCTTGATATTTTTCGCGGAATGGCTGAGGGAGTAAAAGATATAATCTACGCCTTCTACACGAATATTCACCAGAACAATCTCTCTATAATTATTCCTCAGATAGAAAGTGATGATCTGCTCACAAAGTATAAATCACTTTTTGATGCGAACAGCAAGGCTTTTACATTATACCGGCTTTCAGAGGCGTTCTTCCGTGATCTGATCGCTTCGACCTTTGGTCTGCAGCATCTTGACAATTTCATCGTACGGATTCTTCAGACCCTGGAGAACCAAAAGAATATTCTTGATAAACGCGAAATTGATCTGTTGATGACGTATAATCCGGAGAAAGCAATTTCCTCGCTCTACAAAGTCAACCCTTACACCAATAATCTCATACATCTCGGCAATAAAGGGTTTAACCTTCTCAACCTGATAAATGACAACAAACCGGTACCATCTGCTTTTGTGATCACGACGGAGGTATTCCGCTGTCGTGATGTCGTTTTCGGTTTTGCCAAGGCGAGAGAGGAGTTTATGCAGCGTGTTCGTGCCTCACTGACGGAGCTTGAGGAGCGAACCGGTAAAATCTATGGTTCACCCGATAAACCTCTTCTGTTGTCAGTGCGCAGCGGTGGGGCGATATCCATGCCGGGTATGATGGCCACTATCCATAACGTCGGGTTTAATGAGGAACTGATCGAGGAGCATGTCCGGGAACATGGCAATGCGTATCTGTGCTGGGATAATTACCGTCGATTTGTGCAGTCCTGGGCAATGATTTCGGGAATGCGGCGTGAAGATTTCCAGGAGTTGATGGATGATGCCAAGAAAAGATACCAGGTTAAATTAAAAAGGGAATTTGCTCCAGAGCAGATGCGGGAACTGGCTCTATCCTATCAGCAGCTGGTCCGCCGCAGGGGGTATGTCATTCCAGAGGATCCGTGGCTGCAATTGGTGGGGGCAATCGAACGCGTCCTGGATTCCTGGGAAACCCAGAAAGCATGTGATTACCGTAAAGTGATGGATGTTTCTAATTCATGGGGAACAGCTGTTATTGTGCAGGAAATGGTTTTCGGCAATCGGTCCGGTTCCGCAGGGTCCGGCGTGCTGTTTACCTCGCACCCATATCGTAAAGTCCAGCGAGTGGCCTTATGGGGCGATTATGCCTATGGTGATCAGGGCGAAGACATTGTCTCCGGTCTGGTTACCAGCTGCGCCATCTCGGTAGAGCAGGCCGAACTTGACGGGCGGGCGATTGATGAAACTCTTGAAATGCGTTTTCCCAAAATTTACCATGAACTTCTTTCCATCGCCCGGGATCTTGTTTATGAAAAGCGGTGGAATCCACAGGAGATTGAATTTACTTTTGAAGGTCCGTCACCGGATGCTCTTTACCTTCTGCAAACCCGCGATATGATCACCATCAAGAAAAAAGAACGTCTCAATGTTTTTGTGGAAACACCTGATTTTGCAACATATTATCTCGGAAAGGGTGTTGGCGTTTCCGGTTCAGCTCTTTCGGGCCGTGCTGTTTTTTCCGAAGAGAATATCAAGGCATTACGCAGGCAGGAGCCTGGTGCCAAACTGATTCTTTTTCGTCAGGACACAGTCCCTGAAGATGTGAAAGTCATAAATATGGCGGACGGATTGATAACTTCACGAGGCGGTCAGACGTCACATGCATCGGTTATCGCCGTTCGGCTCGAAAAGACCTGCGTTGTAGGATGTAAACATCTTAAGGTCTATGAGGCGGGGCAGTATTGTGAGATCGGCACTACCGCCATAAAGTTCGGGGACCCGGTTGCCATAGACGGGCGAAACGGCTTGCTGCTCCACGGCAACCATGAGACACGGGAAGAAATGCATATTCTGCCAATTTAAGAGAACTCCTGAGGGCGGGCTGTTTCTGTTTCAACGGTGCTCCGGAACACCGAATCTCCTGAGAACATACGCCATGGGGCAAAATTTGGTAATACCGAACTGCAAGAGATTTGCGCCGACAAATGCGGTGAAAAAAAGCCAGTAGGTGCTGTGAAAAAAAGGGCTTGCCGGAGCCCCGAAAGAGAGACTTATAAGTATGAAGGATCCTGCTATGGCATGTATCCAGTCTGTAACTGTCATGGTAACCTCGGCGTATATTATTTTCCAAGCTCGGGGCAAAAGAGTTTCTGCATCTTCAAGATCAAATCCAGGATGCGTTTGTCGCTTATGCGGTTGTAGATGAAATTGGCATCTTTTCTAAAATCGATGATGCCCTGGTTGCGAAGAATATTGAGATGCTGTGAAACATTGGCATTGGTTGTCTCCACCTCGTTGCGAATGTCACCGACAGAGAGTTCACGATCACGCAGCAGACAAAGGATCTTTAAGCGGATAGGATGCGACATTGATTTAAGGATTTTGGCGACAGCTTCAATTTGTTCATCTTTCATATTGCACCTTTAGGTTTATTTTAGTAATCAATTTAATACCATATTTTTTTTTGTAAAGCCTTTTTTGCGTGGTGAAAAAAGAGGGGCATGGGCGATGCGGTTTTTCTTTAGAGACGTCAGGATATCCTTGATTCATTGCAGAAAAAAAGGTTTATTGTCCAGATATTCCCTGTTGCGGCCAGGGGTATCCGGATCTCTTTGAAGTTATCGAACTGTCATCCATGAATGTGGGGAGGAAAAATGGACGGATATGCATTGTTGAAACCTTCTGACTGCTGTTTGCATATAATTGATCCCCAGAAAAGTCTTATGGCTCAGATCCATGAGGCAAAGAGGGTGACCAGGGTCATCAGACTGATGCTTGCATGCAGTGCAGTCATGGGCATTCCCGTACTTGCCAGTACCCAGTACCGTAAGGGGTTGGGGCCTTATGTAGATGAACTTGAAGATGCGCTCGGAGCGATTCCGCAGTTTGACAAGGTGGAATTCAGCGCCTATGAAAATGCTGCCACCCTGGAAGCTTTCTCCTCTCTTCCCGGTAAAATTTCCACAGTGATAATGGTGGGGGTTGAAACACATATCTGCATTTATCAAAGTGCAGCCGGGGCTTTGCGGAAAGGTCTCACACCTTGGATTGTCGCAGACGGGGTGTCGGCGAGAACTCCTGTCAATCATGAACTTGGGTTGGAAAGACTGCGCAGTCTCGGCGCAATTGTGGGGCCGGCGGAGATGATTATTTATGAACTGCTCGGCAGGGCAGGAACGGATGAATTTAAAAAAGTTTTACCCCATATAATTGAATTTAACAAAGCAATGAAATAACCTGGTAGCGTCGCCATGCTACAGAGGTATGGACGAGAAATGGTGATGGCGTCAGCTTTTCCATCACTACTAGACAAAAGAGCTAACCAAAGCGGACAGATATGACAGGTAACGAGATTCGGACAAGATTTTTAGAGTATTTTCAGAAGCATGGTCATACGATTGTGGACAGTTCATCATTGGTCCCGGC
>JAZBNU010000189.1:0-2512 GCA_036350815.1 Desulfopila sp. | reverse complement strand
GAACAATATTAAATGGAGGGAAACGTGAACGGGTATAAATTATTGCTTGGCGGATCACTCGTTGCGATTGTGGCGATGGGCTTCATGGTGAATTCAATAAGTGGCAAACAGGAAGAAAAGGATGCCATTAATACAAGCCCTGTTGTGAAGGCAGAAGGTGTGGAGAGCAGGAGCGAAGAGTGGGCCAGGCATTTCCCGCGCCAATATGATTCCTGGAAAAAGACCAGGAAAAGTGACACGATTGAAGATATGCTTGAGAAAAAGCCGCAGCTGGTAATTCTCTGGGCAGGCTATGGATTTGCCAAAGACTACAATGCTCCGCGGGGACATTTTTATGCTTTGCAGGACAACATCAATACTCTTCGCACTGGAGCGCCGGTGGGCCCTGATAGCGGTCCGATGCCGACCGCCTGCTGGACCTGTAAATCTCCCGATGTGCCGAGAGTAATGGAAGAGAGTGGTGAAAACGAATTTTTTACCGGCAAATGGGCCAGGCTTGGGGACCAGATAGTCAATAGTATCGGTTGTGCAGATTGTCATGACAGTCAGACCGCAAACCTGAAGATTACCCGGCCATATCTCCTCCGGGCCTTAGAAGCCAGCGGTGAGAATCTCGATGATATAACCCACCAGGACATGCGCTCACTGGTTTGCGCCCAGTGCCATGTCGAATATTATTTTCTCAAGACTGATTATGAGGATTCTGCTGGAAACGCCAAGGTCGCTCAAGTTGTCACGCTTCCCTGGGCAGAAGGGTTGAGCGGCGAAGATATGGAAGAATACTATAATGGATACGGCTTTTCCGACTGGACCCATAAGATCAGCAAGGCACCAATGCTGAAAGCCCAGCACCCCGGGTATGAACTTTACAAAACAGGTATTCATGCACGACGCGATGTTGCCTGTGCTGACTGTCATATGCCATATAAGAGAGAAGGTGCGGTAAAATATTCGGATCACCATATTGCAAACCCGCTGGACGATATAGCCAATACCTGCCTGACCTGTCATCGAGAGAGTGAGGAAGAGTTCAAAGCCGTGGTAAAACGGAAATTTGAACGAAAAGAACAGCTCATGGAAATCGCCATGAACAGCCTTGGTAAAGCGCATCTTGAGGCTGGAAAAGCCTGGGAGTCCGGGGCAACGGAAGAGGAAATGGATGATGCTCTCCAGCTTATCCGCTCAGGGCAATGGCTCTGGGATTATTCCATTGCCAGCCATGGTTCATTCTATCATGCGCCGGAAGAAACCCTGCGGTTGCTGAGTGTTGCCAACGAAAGAGCGCAACAGGCAAGGTTAAAGCTCGTCGCTGTACTGGCTTCTCACGGAGTATTCAACTATGAAGCACCAGACTTCTCCACCAAGGAAAAGGCCCAGGAGATTGCGGGAGTCCCTCTTCAGGAGCTGGTGCAGGAAAAGTTGACGTTTAAGGCGTCTCTGGCCAAGGAATGGGAAGAAACCGCTATTAAGGAAGGTCGTTTGCATCCTGAGGCAAGGAAAAACATGAGTGATTATTCTTCGTACTCGAAAAATTAGGGCAAATTCTTTTCTGGTTTCTTACGATAAAACAAACATGAACGGGGACACAATGAGGTGTTCCCGTTCATGATTGAAAGGTATTTTAGAGATCTTCCAATAGTGTTGGACTCCTATAGTTTCCTTTGATGAAATGAGTCTTGCGAATAAGGCAATTGGAAGATCAATCATTTTAAATTTCTCCTCGTAATGTAGTATCTTAAAAAGTATCACATTCTATTCCCCTGATCTCCAACTCCTTCCCCTCAGAATCGACTAGTTTAAATCAGAGAATGAATGAAACACTTTATATTAATCTTGGAGGATCAAAATTAGACGTTGAAGGGGGGGCAATTTTCAACGCTGATTGACATTTTAAAGAAGAGTCTGTCGAGGTGAGTTGATATGTTTCATAAAAGGGTGGGAACTTTTGTATGCCAAGAAGTGTCCAGGAATGGAGCAACTGCAGATCATAGCTTACCAAAGTTATGTTGCGAGTTGATTTATCCAATTGAAATAATATGGAATCCATGGTGCAATCCACAATGTCGCATTTTTGTTGTTATTTCATGACTTTCCGTTCATTTAAAGAAGATTTTTTTCTTTGCAACATAATTTCTTGAGCTATTTCTTACCTTCTCGTCGGCCTCTTGCTAGGAAGAAAAAGAAGAAAATCCAAAGAAAAAGGAGGAAGAAGAGATAAAAATTTACAACTGCAAAAGGAGGGAAGAAAAGCAATCAGAGACAAAAAGATACAACAAAAGTCAACTCGCAAAATAACCAAAGATCAGTGAAGCTCCGTATCTAATCACTGAATTTAACATTGCCAATTCTAGTATCTGCAATCTTGATACGCTTTGTCCCTGTAAAATCTCATGGAGAAGATAAAATTTCAGGTTTCTGAAATGATGTTAGGAATCGGGATGAGCAGAATTTCGTATTTACAGTAGTAAACTCTCATCTTCAGATGTGGAGAATGCGTAGGACTGGCAGGACG
>JAZBNU010000188.1:0-29454 GCA_036350815.1 Desulfopila sp. | reverse complement strand
GCTTTTCTCATGTGGCTTGGCGAGCAGATGACGGAGAGAGGAATTGGTAACGGTATTTCTCTTATCATTTTCGCAGGAATTGTTGCCAGTGGCCCGGCCGCAATAATCAACACGTTCCAACTTGTAAAAGCTGGTGAAATAGCCCTGTTCTTCGTTCCTTTTCTAGTGGTATTCATGCTGGCGGTAATTGCGATTATTGTCTTTTTTGAAACATCACAGAGAAGAATTCCGATTCAGTACGCCAAGCGAGTGGTCGGGCGAAAAGTTTATGGAGGGCAGAGTTCTCATCTTCCTTTAAAAATTAACGTGGCTGGTGTAATACCACCGATTTTCGCTTCCTCTATCATGATGTTTCCTGCGACCATTGGTAGTTTTATACAGATTGACTGGGTTCAACAGGTTTCTGCCGCAATGTCACCCGGAACGCCGTACTATTATGTAACCTTTGTAGCGATGATAATATTCTTCTGTTTTTTCTATACTGCTATTCAGTTCAAGCCTGACGATGTGGCAGAAAACCTGAAGAAAAATGGGGGTTTTATCCCAGGTATCAGGCCAGGAAAAAGAACCGCTGATTTCATTGATAAGGTATTGACCCGGATTACAGTGGTTGGCGCTATATATCTCAGTGTTATCTGTGTCCTGCCGGATATACTCATATCTCAGTTCAGTCTACCCTTCTATTTTGGCGGTACTGCATTACTCATTGTTGTTGGTGTCGGAATTAATACAATTTCACAGATTGAATCTCACCTGGTAATGCGTAATTATGAAGGATTTATGAAACAAGGACGTATTAAAGGCAGAGGGTAAAGGTTCTGTGTTATGTCGAGTGCAGAGGAACCCAAGGCGATGGTTGTAAAGAGTAAAGATGAAATCGCCATAATGCGTGAAGCGAACCAGATAGTCGCCGAAGCTTTAACTCTTGTAACAAAACATGTAGATGTCGGAATAACTACATGGGAGTTGGACAGAATTGCTGAAGACTTATGTCAAAAAAAATGTGTCCGACCTGCTTTCAAAGGTTATAGAGGATTTCCCTCGAGTTTGTGTGTCTCTATTAATGAGCAGGTAGTACATGGTATCCCCTCAAAAAAATGCAAACTGAAAAAAGGAGATATAATCTCCATTGATTTCGGCGTAGAGCATAAAGGATATTTTGGCGATTCTGCGGTTACGTTGCCCGTTGGCAAAATTGATGCTACCAAAAAGAAGCTTTTAGATGTCACCAGGAAATCCCTGGAGCTCGCGATTGAGAAAGTTCAGATAGGAAACCGCATTTCTGATCTGTCTGCAGCTGTACAGGACTACGTGGAGAAACACGGCTTTTCAATTGTACGGCAATTTGTTGGGCATGGTATTGGGACATCACTGCACGAGGGTCCTGAAATTCCTAATTTTGTCCAGGACGAGCGATCGCCTAGAATAGTAGAAGGTCTGGTTCTCGCTATAGAACCAATGGTAAACGCAGGAACACATAAGGTTAAAGTACTTAAAGACGGCTGGACGGTTATTACTGCTGACAGATCACCGTCTGCTCATTTTGAGCATTCTGTAGCTGTCACCTCGAATGGACCGCTTGTTCTTAGTTCTCGTGAGAATTTTGAGTAAAATAAAATAATCCTTCTCTTTTGTCTTGGAATGGATTATAATAACGAGTTTTTGAATTAATACTTAAAATGTTCAGGAGCCTCCATGGCAAAAGAAGAAGCTATAGAAGTTGAAGGTACGATTATCGAACCATTACCCAATGCGATGTTCCGTGTGGAGCTGGACAACGGGCACAAGGTGCTGGCACATATATCTGGAAAAATGCGCATGCATTTTATTAAAATACTACCAGGTGACAGAGTAACGATAGAATTGTCCCCTTATGATCTGACACGCGGCAGAGTGACCTTCCGTGCTAAGAACGCAAAAAAGAAATAGCAGAGAAATAATATGAAAGTGCGATCATCCGTTAAAAAAATGTGTAGTTCCTGTAAAGTTTATAAACGCGACGGAATTGTTCGCGTTTCATGTAAGATTAAAAAGCATAAGCAAAGACAGGGATAATAGATTTTTGTCGCTTAGATTATTCCCACTTGTTTAAGGAGATATATTTTGGCACGTATAGCTGGAGTCGACTTACCAAAGAACAAACACATCGACATAGCCCTGACCTATATTCATGGTATTGGATTAACTTCTGCCAGAAAAATCCTCGACAAGGTAGATCTGCCGTATACCATGAGCAGTGATGACCTTGATGGTGATGATGTTACCCGAATTCGTAAAGTTATTGAAGACGAGTATACAGTTGAAGGTGATCGCAGGCGGGAAGTCTCCATGGACATAAAGAGGCTCATGGATCTAGGCTGTTATCGTGGTCGGCGACACAGGATGAGCCTGCCATGTCGTGGACAGAAAACGAAAACGAATGCGCGTACCAGAAAAGGGCCGCGTCGTGGCGCAGCTGCACGAAAAAAATAATCACTATCTACAGGTGTTGTAATGGCAAAAGGTAAACGTGCAGACGCACGAGTGAAAAAGAAGGTTAAAAAGAATGTGCCTGAAGGTGTAGTCAGTATTTACTCGACCTTCAATAATACCATAGTAACAATCTCCGACAGACAGGGGAACGTCATTTCTTGGTGCAGTGCCGGTGTTCTCGGTTTTAAGGGATCGAGGAAAAGCACCCCATTTGCTGCACAGAACGCCGTGGCAGATGCTGCCAAAAAAGCTGCGGACCAGGGAATGAGAAAGATCGAGGTTAAAGTCAAGGGCCCGGGGCCTGGTAGAGAGGCAGCACTTCGCGCTCTCATCAACACAGGTTTTGAAGTGAGCCGTATCTATGATGTTACACCTGTTCCTCACAATGGATGTAAGCCTCCAAAGCGTCGGCGAGTATAAAAGTGACGCATCCAGATTCGGGCATAAAATATTATTTGAGAGTGGAGGTCTACGTTGGCTAGAAATATAGGTACTGCATGTAGACGGTGCAGACGGGAAAATCTGAAACTGTTTTTGAAAGGTGATCGTTGCTATTCCGACAAATGCTCCTTTGAACGACGCGCCTTCGGTCCAGGGCAGCATGGCCAGTCCAGGTTCCGAAAAATGTCTGACTATGCTGTTCAGCTTCGTGAGAAGCAAAAGGTAAAGTCAATGTACGGTATGTTGGAAAAACAGTTTCGACTTACGTTCAGAAATGCTGAAAGACAAAAAGGTGTCACCGGTGATAATCTCCTGGTATTGCTGGAAAGACGCCTCGACAATGCTGTCTTCCGCGCCGGCTTCGCCTCTTCCAGAAATCAGGCGCGCCAGCTTGTGAGACACAAGCATATTCTGGTTAATGGAAAAAAAGTGGATATACCTTCATTTCTGGTTTCTGCCGGAGACATCTTGACAGTCAAGGAAAAAAGCAGAGCCAACGCACTGATTGTTGAAAGTCTTGAGGCTGTAGCACGAAGAGGGGTACCGAGCTGGATTGAACTGGATAAAGATAACTTTAAGGCCACAGTGAAAGCGTTACCGCAACGTGACGAACTGACAATGCCTATTCAGGAGCAATTGATCGTCGAGCTTTACTCTAAGTAAAAAGTCTCATATGGCCGGTAAAAGCAATACACTTTTGCCGGTCCTCCAAAAAAGAGTGCCTTATTTGGATTGACATAATTTCTCTTAACAGATTGTTGAGGGGTGTCATCCTTTTAGGGTTTTTACGCTTTTTAAAGTCGTAGAAAAAAAGAGAAGGATTTATATGACCCAGATTGTCGACGAAAATATACCATTTTATCGGAACTGGCATGAACTTATTGCACCAGAAAAAATCGAAGTCGATAAAGAAAGTCACTCCGATCATTTTGGCAAGTTTGTATGTCAACCGCTTGAAAGAGGTTTTGCAACCACTATTGGCAATTCATTGAGACGTATACTTCTTTCCGCCATTCAGGGCGCCGCAATCACCAGTGTCAAGATTGAAGGTGCATTGCACGAATTTACCTCGATGAAGGACATATCTGAAGATGTCAGTGAGATTATACTGAACATCAAACAGATTCGTACTAAACTGAACAGTGATGAAACTCAGGTGGTTCGTATTGAGAAAAAAGGACCATGTGTAGTAACAGCTGCAGATATTATCAGTTCCGGTGATATGGTAGAAATTATGAATCCGGAACAGGTGATTTGTACACTTACCGGTGAGATATCATTTACTGCCGAGATGACCGTTGAATGGGGAAAGGGGTATCAACCCGCTGAACAGCAGGATAAAGATAACCTGGCTATTGGCCAGATACCAATAGATGCCATCTTCACGCCCATAAAAAGCATACAGTACGTCGCTTCTCAGGCACGAGTAGGACAGCGAACCGATTACGATAAGTTGACCTTAGAGATTGAAACTGATGGTTCCATCAGACCTGAAAGTGCTTTGGCGTATGCAGCTAAAATTTTAAAAGAACAGATGACCCTGTTTATTAATTTTGACGAAGAGGCTGCCGAACCTGAAAAAGCAGATGAAGAAGAACACGACAGTGAACCCCTCAATCCTTATCTTGACAAACCTGTTGAGGACCTCGAACTGTCTGTACGATCGGCAAATTGCCTTAAAAATGCAGAAATTCATTTTATTGGTGATCTCGCCCAAAAAACCGATCAGGAAATGCTGAAGACGAAAAACTTCGGGCGCAAATCACTTAATGAAATTAAATCGTTACTATCTGAGATGGGACTAACTCTCGGGATGAAATTTGAGAGTTGGAATCCTCCCGACAGAACCTCCAGTGATGATGAATAACCTGGAATTTGTCCGCACCGGACGTAATATCAGACAATTGTAATAATCAGCATAGCGTTGAGGACAGATACATGAGACATAGAAAATCCGGCAGAAAACTTGGACGTACAAGTTCCCATCGGGAGGCAATGTTCAGAAATATGGTCACATCGTTGTTTGAGCATGAACGTATTGTGACTACAGCTGAAAAGGCAAAAGAGGTAAGACCGATTGCTGAGAAAATGATTACGCTTGCTAAACGCGGCGATCTGCACGCCAGAAGGCAGGCCTTGAGCTATTTGACCAGCAAAGAAATTGTAGCGAAATTATTTGATCAAATCGGATCACAGTTTGCTGATCGAAATGGCGGTTACACCAGGATTATCAAAACAGGTGTACGTCAGGGTGATGCTGCAACAATGGCGATTATTGAGCTTGTAGGATATGAAGAGGATCTTGGAGACGACGTATCGGAAGAATAAATGTTCTCTGACGTGATCTTTTTAAGCTGACTTGGGTTTCGTATTCAAGTCAGCTTTTTTTTTCTTTGGAGGAAGAATGGAGAAAACATTCCCACAAGGCCTGGAACCATTAGGTGATGCTCCTTTTCGGTTTGCATGTCATGAGAAAGTTGCCTGTTTTACAAGATGTTGTAAAATGGTTGAAATGCAACTTTTCCCCTACGATGTTATCAGGTTAAAAAATTCGATCGGGATCGACTCGCAGCAGTTTATGCATAAATTCACACGGGTAGTCAGAGGCGCCAATCCATATTTTCCCTCCGTTATGATGAAGCTCAATGAGAGCTCTGAGTGTCCGTTTCTCAATAAAAATGGCTGCTCTGTTTATGCAGACCGCCCTTCAGCATGCCGGACATATCCTTTAGAAAGAGCTGTAGATCGCAGTCCCGTGCCTGGGAAAAGACATGACTTCTACTTTCTCACCAGTCACGATTATTGTTTAGGTCATGACGAAAATCATTACCAAACAGTTTCGCAGTGGGTCCGAAAACAGCGGATTGAGCAGCATAACCTGATGAACGACTTATGGAGTGAACTTGATACCCTGTTTGCGTCTAATCCGTGGAAAGGCGAAGGCAGCGGCGGAGAAAAAGAGCGCTTTGCTTTTATGGTCTGTTACGATATCGATGGACTTCGGCAGTTTGTCGACAACAATAACGTACTGCGACAATTTCGATTGGGAAAAGACCAGAAAAAGGGGATTCTGACTGATGATAGTGAACTGTTGAAATTCGGGTTTGAGTGGCTCAAGTTTATCCTGACAGGGAAATCATCACTGTTGCGGCGATAAAAGAGTATGCTGTGAGGAATTCTTGCATTAGGAAGTATCTTGTGGTAAAAAGAAATGTTTGGCTATTCTGTAGAGAGGGAGAGTTCGCCCTCCGAAAAAATAACACACATCCCTGAAAAACTGGTGTCTCCGATTGGCGGATGATTAGTGGGGATGGAGGAAAAAACCAGAAGAGGAAAATCATTATGGCAAATGCAACTGTAAAGGAAATGCTACAGGCCGGTCTTCATTTCGGCCATCAAACGCGCCGCTGGAATCCGAAGATGAAGCCCTATATATATGGGCCGCGGAATGGTATTTACATCATAAATCTTGATCGAACCAAGAAATTGTTCGACAAGGCTTGTTCTTTTGTTGAGAAAGAGGTTGCCCGTGGCGGGAGTGTTCTCTTTGTCGGTACCAAAAGGCAGGCACAGGCCATTATTAAAGAAGAAGCCAGAAGATGTGGTATGTTCTATGTCGACCATAGATGGCTCGGTGGTATGCTTACCAATTTCCAAACAATAAAAAACAGCATTGATCGCTTGAAATCAATTGAATCAATGCAGCAGGACGGTTCAATCAATCGTTTTCCTAAAAAAGAAATTCTTTTGATGGAAAAAGAGCGCGTAAAGCTTGAAAGAAACATTGGCGGCATCAAAGATATGCGAAGCCTGCCTACAGTTATTTTTGTTGTTGACCCGCGTAAAGAATCAATTGGCATCAGTGAAGCAAGAAAACTTGATATTCCAGTTGTCGCAATTACTGATACAAACTGCGACCCTGATGGTGTGGATTTTATAATTCCAGGCAATGATGACGCCATCCGCTCCATACGGCTGATTTCAAGCTATATTGCAGAGGCTGTTCTTCGCGGTCAGGCTGCAAGAGACGGAGAAAATGCTTCAGAAGAAGCCATGGCAGCAGTACATGATACTGCAGAAACTGCTGCAGCAGCTACTGCCGATAGTAAAGTTGAGGATGTCGCAAATGAGGATACTGCAGAGTAGTCTCCTCAAGCTGCTATAAAAAAATGATGCGGGGCGTTGCAAGACGCTCCGTTCTTTTATATTGGTGTAAGAACCTGTAGATGATGCAGGCGTTATTACTACTTTTGACAATGCCTGACGGCATTATAAATAGAGGAGGTTTACCATGAGTATCACAAGCAAGATGGTAAAAGAATTGCGTGATAAGACAGCTGCTGGGATGATGGATTGTAAAAAAGCACTCACTGAAACCGATGGTGATATGGAGAAAGCAATCGATTTACTGCGTCAGAAAGGGCTGGCTGTCGCAGCAAAGCGCGCTGGGCGAGCCACGAGTGAAGGTGTGGTCGCAACGTATATTCATGCAGGTGGGAAGCTAGGTGTTATGGTAGAGGTTGGCTGTGAGACTGACTTTGTTGCGAAAACAGATCAGTTTATTGAGTTCGCTAAAGATATCGCGATGCATATAGCCGCATCGAGCCCTGTGTCGGTTACTCGTGAAGAGGTACCGGAGCATATCGTTACCCGCGAAAAAGACATTTATATCCAACAGGCGCTCGAGTCAGGAAAGCCTGAAAATATCGTTGAGAAAATGGTCACAGGAAAAGTTGAGAAGTTTATCTCCGAAATTGTCCTTCTTGAACAGAAGTTTGTCAAAGACCCTGAGCGATCCATTCAGGAGATTCTCACTGAACTTGTAGGAAAAATGGGTGAAAATATCAGTATTAAGCGTTTTGCCAGGTTTCAAATCGGAGAGGAATAAGTGTTTGCAGTACAGCAGCACCTGAGAAGTTTCTGATACAGTTTCTATTTTCCCATAATAAGCGGAGACCCTTCGATGCACATAGAGTATAAACGAATACTGTTGAAACTTAGTGGTGAAGCGTTGATGGGTGATGATTCCTACGGGATTAATACCGATGTTATCACCTATGTGGCAGAAGAGATCCGCGAAATAATAGAGCTTGGCGTTCAGCCCGGAATCGTTATTGGGGCCGGCAATATCTTCAGAGGGGTTGCCGGGGCCAGCAAAGGAATGGATAGGGCGACTGCCGATAATATGGGCATGTTGGCCACCGTTATGAACAGTCTTGCCCTCCAGGATGCTCTTGAGCGGGTTGGCGTTATTACCAGGGTCATGTCGGCAATTCCAATGCAGTCTGTCTGTGAACCGTATATCAGACGAAGAGCAACTCGGCATCTGGAAAAAGGAAGGGCTGTAATTTTTGCCGCAGGGACCGGGAATCCATATTTTACAACCGATTCTGCTGGAGTTCTGCGGGCGCTGGAAATTAATGCCGATCTTATTATCAAGGCAACCAAGGTAGATGGTGTTTTTGACAAAGATCCCGTGCTGTATAGTGATGCGGTAAAATATGAGCGCCTGACTTATGACGAGGTGCTTATAAAAGATCTGCGGGTAATGGATGCTACCGGGATTGCTCTTGCCAAAGGTGACAAGAAGTCTATATTGGTCCTTAATATGAATACGCGTGGTAATATCTTGAAAGCAGTAAGTGGGCAGAGCATTGGTACTATCATAAGCGTATAGCGTCAAAGGAAGAACAGCAGAAGAAAGGTGAAGACAATGAGTGATGTGATACTTGAGATGTCTGAGAAAATGGAAAAAAGCGTGGATACCTTTAAGGTAGAGCTTTCTAAGGTCAGAACCGGCAGAGCATCACTGGCTCTTCTGGAAGGAATAATGGTAGATGCATATGGCAGCTCTCTCCCCCTTAATCAAGTTGGTACTCTCACCATTCCTGAAAGTCGAATGATAGCTATTCAACCTTGGGATCCCCAAATGCTTCCGGCCATCGAGAAAGCGCTTCTCAAGGCAAGCATAGGTTTAACGCCGGTGAGTGACGGTAAGATTATTCGTCTTAATATTCCGCAACTTACTGAAGAAAGACGCAAAGAACTTGTCAAACAGGTAAAAAAGGTTGCAGAAGAATTTCGTGTGGCTGTCCGCAATGCACGACGTGATGCAATCGACGCGCTGAAGAGGCAGAAAAAAGACAAGGAAATTTCAGAAGACGACCTCTTCAAGCTTCAGGATGAGGCGCAGAGCGAAACAGACTCGTACATCAAACAGATTGACGATATTACCGCATCTAAAGAAAAAGAAGTCATGGCAGTCTGAAAATATGTGTGCTGTTATGGAACCGTTTCTGCGGCTGTCTTGTGATCTGAACTTGCAAATTTTGTAGAATATTATGCCAACGGATTCCGAAGGTGAACAAACACGCCTGCCACGTCATGTTGCTATAGTTATGGACGGGAATGGCAGATGGGCTGAAAAGCGTAAAAAGCCGAGACTCTATGGTCATAAAGTCGGTGCTTCTTCTGTCCGGGAAATTGTTGAAGTCGCCGCAGAGACAGGTATTAAAATACTGACGCTATATGCCTTTTCCAGCGAAAACTGGAAACGACCGGACAGTGAAGTAAAGGGACTGATGTCCATTCTGCAAAACTATCTCGAATCAGAACTTACCAGGATGCTTAATAATGATATCAGGCTATCCTGTATCGGCGATCTGCAGCGCATTCCAGTCGGAGTGCGTGATGTTCTAATGGAGTCCATAGAAAAGACCAAAAATAATAAAAAGCTCATTCTCAACCTGGCTCTCAGTTACGGCGGCCAGGATGAAATCGTCAATGCAGTGAAAGTTATTGCAGAAAAGTGCTGCAAAGGTTCTTTGCAGCCGGCCGACATCGACAAGAAACTGGTTAATGATCACCTCTATACCGCAGGGCTGCCTGACCCAGATCTTCTCATACGAACAGGTGGAGAGAAGAGACTTTCCAATTTCCTTCTGTGGCAGACATCCTATGCAGAAATAGTATTCACTGATGTTATGTGGCCGGATTACAGAAAAGATGCTTTTATGCAGTCGTTGAAGGAGTATCAAGGAAGAGAGCGACGTTTCGGCAGAACCGGGGCGCAGCTGAACACAGGATAGCGGATGAAACGAATTGTTCCAGGCCTTTTACTTGCCATCTGTTGGCTGTTATTACTCCTGAATGGTTCTTTCATGTTGTTCTGGATGGTTATCGTTGCAATTTCGCTTATTGGAGCGCATGAATACCTGAGGATGGCCGTGCCTCTGGAAACAAGCGATACCGACAAGATTCTGCTTGCTGCCTCTCTCAGTCTTCCTGTAGTTTTAACGGCAATCTGGTGGGAGGATGGCCTTAATGGCGGGCTCTTTCTTTCTTTCTTTCTCTCTTTTTGTTATATCCTGTTTTACTATTCCCGCCTGACAGACACTTTTTCAGTATTGAGCAGACTCCTTTTCGGAGCTTTTTACGTTGGCTTTCTCTGTGGGCATCTCGTCCTTCTCAGGCTTCTTCCAGAAGGCAATCTCTGGCTCATTATACTCACCGCAATTACTGCAGGCTCTGACACAGGTGCATATTTTATTGGTAAAAAGTGGGGGAGACGAAAACTCTGCAGGAACGTCAGCCCTAACAAGACCATTGAAGGTGCTCTGGGTGGTGTTGGTACCGGCGTTGGCGCAGCCGTTGTTTTTTCCTTGATATTGCTCGATGATGCCAACTGGATCATTCTGGTTCCCATGGCTGTTCTTTTGACGGGGATTGGGATTCTCGGTGATCTTTGTGAGTCTATAATAAAAAGAGGCACCAACGCCAAAGACTCCGGCAGGATCCTTCTAGGGCATGGCGGTATTCTCGACAGAATGGATTCACTGTTTCTTGCTGCTCCTCTTCTTTACTATCTTCTTATATTCACAGTATGAATTTAAAAAAGATTTCTCTTCTCGGGTCTACCGGTTCAATCGGCAGCAATGTCCTCAGTGTTATTCGCCAGTTTCCTGAGTATTTTGTTGTTACAGGTCTTGCCGCCGGTAAAAACATTGAATTGCTCTGTAAACAGGTGATGGAATTTGAGCCTGAACTTGTTTCGGTGGAGGACAACTACCACGCAGAGCAGCTGCTTCGCATTTTGCCCCGTCGATTTCACAGCCGGGTCGTGTTCGGCGATAGTGGAAATCAACAGGTTGCCGCTCTGGAGAGTTCTGATTTTACAGTGTCAGCTATAGTTGGAGCGGCAGGACTTCTTCCGACTCTTGCTGCTGTTGAGGCAGGAAAAGACATAGGCCTGGCCAACAAGGAAACACTGGTTATGGCAGGGAAGCTCGTCATGGATACGGTGCGCCGCAGAGGGGTGAGGCTCTTTCCGGTTGATTCAGAACACAGTGCAATTTTCCAGGCCCTTGAAGGAGGAAGGCGTCAGGATGTCGAGAAAATTATTCTTACAGCATCAGGCGGACCCTTTCTTCATAAACGCATTGAAGATATGGAGAAAGCGACGCCGGCAGAGGCCCTGAATCATCCTAACTGGTCCA
This sequence comes from Desulfopila sp., assembly GCA_036350815.1. Classification (GTDB taxonomy): domain Bacteria; phylum Desulfobacterota; class Desulfobulbia; order Desulfobulbales; family Desulfocapsaceae; genus Desulfopila_A. The sequence continues at coordinate 18,046 of JAZBNU010000188.1, read as the reverse complement.
TGGGAAAGAAGATTTCTATTGATTCAGCAACTCTGATGAACAAAGGGCTTGAAGTGATTGAAGCCCGCTGGCTTTTTGACATCCCTGCTGATGACATTGAAGTGGTGGTCCATCCACAGTCAATTGTCCACTCCCTTGTTGAATTTCAGGATGGTTCCGTTCTGGCTCAACTTGGAATTCCTGATATGCGTATTCCTATTGCCTATGCATTGTCATATCCACAAAGACTGCCATTGCGTCTGAACAGACTCGATCTTTCTCAATGCGGTAATCTTGAGTTTCAAAAACCTGACTACCGCCGTTTTCCTGCACTACAGCTTGCCTTTGCTGCTCTCTCAGGGGGGGGGGTTCTGCCTGCGGTTCTCAATGCTGCCAATGAAGAAGCTGTAGCAGCTTTTCTTGATGGAAAAATCTTTTTTCCCCGGATAGCCGAGGTCGTTGCCGAAGTCATGGCGAGAGCGGGGAGTGGTGACGAAAATGTTATTTCAGATATTCTGCGTGCCGATCAGGAAGCCCGTCAACTTGCACAATCGCTCCTTGTTTGAAACGGCATGATGTCGTCGCATTTTGGTGTTTAATGATTACTGTCATTTTAGATCTCAATTACTCTATAAAAAAAATCTACTACTCTAAAATAGTCTAACAATGAATACGCTGTTTTCTTTTATTCTGGTGCTTGGGTTGCTCATTTTTGTTCATGAGCTTGGTCACTTTCTTATAGCAAAACTCTTTCGGGTGAGAGTGTTAAAATTTTCACTGGGCTTTGGTCCCAAGCTTTTTGGCCGCGTTATCGGCGAGACAGAGTATGTAGTTTCGGCTCTGCCTCTAGGTGGGTATGTCAAGATGTTTGGAGAAAACCCTGATGAACAGAATGTTCCTGAAGATGATAAAAAAGTGTCCTTTGCTCACAAGAGTGTACTGCAGAGATTCCTTATTATCCTTGCCGGTCCTGTGTTTAATCTTTTTTTTCCTGTTGTACTCTTCTTCTTTCTTTTCAGTGTGGTTGGCGTTCCAGAGCAGGTCGAAACAACCCGTATCGGAGTTGTGAACGAAGGCTCCCCAGCCTGGAATGCCGGTATTCAAAAAGGTGACGTTTTCCTCCAGATTGACGGCAGACCGACTGAGCAGTGGGTTGATGTCCTTCATGGGGTAAAGGAAAGCGGCGGAGAAGAGATGGTTATTGTGCTGCAACGGGGAGAGGAGGTTGTAGAAGTCCGAGTCAAACCGGAGCTCGATGATGCCAAAAACGTTTTCGGCGAGGTGGTTGAGGAGCGGTTTATGATTGGTATCATGAAAGATAATGAAGTGCGATACACATCGGTAGGACCGTTGCAGGCCCTGCAGGATGCATTTTCTCAGACATGGCTGTTTATCTATCTGACTGGGATGGGTCTTGTCAAAATATTTCAGCAGATTATACCAGCAAGTGAACTTGGCGGGCCAATTCTCATAGCTCAATTAGCCGGAGAGCAGATGCGTGAAGGCTGGATCAATTTAACGTATTTTATCGGCCTGCTCAGCGTCAACCTTGGTATTCTCAACCTTCTTCCTATTCCCGTCCTTGATGGCGGTCATCTGGTTTTTTTAACAGTTGAGGCTATCAGAAAAAAACCCATGAATGAGCGAGGGCAGATTATTGCTCAACAGATCGGACTTGCTGTTCTCGGAACCTTGATGATTTTTGTTTTTTATAACGATATAGCGAGGCTTTTCCAGTAATGGCTGGTGATTATCCTCTTATCGTTTCATTTGACACTGCCACGAAATGTTCCAGTGTGGCTCTGAGCAGGGGAACATTGAGCGATGGTGAGGTACTGGCCTGCCTCTCTTTGAGTACTACAGTAACTCACTCAAGAAGATTGGTGGGTTCCGTGGACTTTTTATTTCAGGAGACCGGGACCGATTGGGCAAATGTGGAAGCTGTTGCCGTTGGCCTGGGGCCGGGAAGCTTCACCGGCCTGCGAATAGGCATGGCCACCGCTAAAGGTTTCGCCGGAGCAGGCGGTAAAAAACTCATAGGGGTGCCCACTCTGGATGCTCTGGCTGCTCTGTGTCTCACGACCATTGATATCTGTGTTGTCTTGGATGCACGAAAAAAACAGATATATTCAGCACTGTATCGTCATGAGGGAAAAGACGGCTTACAGCGAAAAAATGAAGTACGCGTACTCACCCCTGAACAGCTGGTTGCGGACATACAGGAGCCGACGCTGATGGTTGGTGATGGTGTACAGACCTATGGCGACTACTGGAAGAAGGAACTTGGAAATCTGGTAACTTTTGCCCCGGCGCAGCTCCACCAGCCTTCGGCTGGGGCGGTGGGACTATTAGGCGGCGGCCTCCTGGAGAAGGGGGTTTGTCTTAATGTTGCTTCAGCTACACCGCTGTATGTGCGGGCATCTGACGCGGAGTTGAGCTTGAAAGACAAAAGGGCATCTGCAGGAGAAACGACATAAATTGGGACTGCTACGACGAAAAAATCAGCATTGCGAAACTTCTTTGCCTTAGGTGCGGCATCAGTTAAGGCAGGTATTTCTGCTGCAATACGCTCCTTATAAATAAAGCAGAAAATGATATTACGAAAAAAGACCAGACCATTGTGGGTCGGAGATGTTCAGGTTGGTGGTGATGCTCCTGTCAGCGTACAGTCTATGACAAATACTGATACCGCTGATGTGGAAAAGACTGTTCAACAGATTACTGTGCTGGAACAGGCAGGCTGCGAGATTATCCGTGTCGCCGTCCCAGATATGACTGCGGCACGCTCATTACAGGCAATTCGTGAACAAATAGCTATACCGCTTATAGCCGATATCCATTTTGATTACCGTCTGGCAACTGCTGCAATGGAACATGGCGCTCAGGCTATCCGTATCAATCCAGGCAACCTTGGCGGTGAGAAGAAGCTGCGGCAGGTTATTGATGGCGCCAAAATGCATGGAGTTCCTGTCCGTGTGGGGGTTAACAGCGGTTCGATTGAAAAGGATCTGCTGCGAAAATATGGCTATCCAACAGCTGATAACCCTCAAGCCCTTGTGGAAAGTGCTCTTCGCAATGTTGATTTGCTGGAAAAGCAGGGTTTTTACAATATGAAGATTTCCATTAAATCTTCTGATGTTCTGACAACCATTAATGGATACAGAGAACTTGCCCGTCTCACAGATTATCCTCTTCATATCGGTGTTACTGAAGCCGGTGGTTTGATCGCAGGATGCGTCAAATCAAGTGTAGCCCTGGGGATTTTACTTGCAGAGGGTATTGGCGATACCCTGCGGATTTCGTTGACGAGGCCTCCCATTGAGGAGGTTCGTGCCGGATTTGAACTGCTGCGTGCTCTGAGGATACGTGAGCGTGGCGTTGAGCTGATATCATGCCCTACCTGTGGCAGAACATCCATAGATCTGTTTTCTCTGGCAAGAGAAGTTGAGGACTATGTACAGACCATGAAATCACCACTGAAAGTGGCGGTTATGGGATGTGCCGTCAATGGTCCAGGCGAGGCTCGGGAAGCCGATATAGGTGTTGCAGGAGGTAAAGGCATCGGGATTATTTTTAAAAAAGGCAAGCTTTTTAAAAAGGTATCGGAAAATGAACTTCTAGATGTTTTTATGAATGAGCTGAAAAAGATGGATGAAGAATACCGCGGGGAGAGCAAAGGCCCCAAGCACAGCTTTTCCTGATTTTCGAGAGTTCTTTCTTATTGACTCAAATGAAGGATGATATAACAATACGACGAACACAACAGATGGAGCACGGCTGGTCTTACACATTACCCTTAACCTAGACGGATAACAATGCGATATTCACAATCACTGCTTCCAACGCTGAAAGAGAATCCGGCAGAAGCCGAGGTGGTCAGTCACCGCCTGATGCTCCGAGCTGGTTTTATACGAAAACTTACTTCCGGGGTGTATACTTACATGCCCTATGGGCTTGCTGCAATCCGCAAGGTTGAAGAGATCGTCAGGGAAGAGATGAACCGAGCCGGGGCACAAGAGTTGTTAATGCCGATGGTGCAGCCTGCCGACCTCTGGCGGGAATCTGGTCGATATGAAAAATATGGACCAGAGCTGCTTCGCTTTACAGACCGGCATGAACGGGAATCATGTCTTGGTCCCACCCATGAGGAAGTCATCACGGATATTATCCGGCGGGATATACATTCCTATCGTAATCTGCCTGTTAATCTCTACCAGATACAGACTAAGTTTCGTGATGAAGTTCGTCCCCGCTTCGGTCTGATGCGAGGACGCGAGTTTATAATGAAGGATGCCTACTCTTTCGATGTCAGTGATGCAATGGCGGAAGAATCATACCGGAAGATGTATGAAGCCTACAGTCGTATTTTCAGCCGCTGTGGTTTACAGTTTCGTGCGGTAGAGGCCGATTCCGGAGCCATCGGCGGCAGCTTTTCTCATGAATTCATGGTACTTGCCAAAACCGGAGAAGATACCATAGTGGTGTGTGAGAAATGTGATTATGCCGCCAATATGGAAAAAGCAAAAGTTGCAGCGCCTCAGAAGACCATGGCTGCGGAGTTGCTCGATCTAGTCAAAATTGAAACTCCGGGGAAAAGAAAAGTTGACGCAGTATGCCAGAGCCTGGGAATAGCGCCGACAGATCTTGTAAAGACCATTGTCTATCTGGTGGACGGAGAGGCGGTTGGTGTTCTGGTGCGAGGTGACCATGAGGTTGAAACGGTTAAGCTTAAAAATCATCTCAAAGCAATAGATGTTGTTCTGGCAGATGACCAGCAGGTTTTTGACGCTACGGGTGTGCCGAGTGGATATCTTGGTCCTGTCGGTGCAAAAATTCCCCTTGTGGCCGACCAGCAGATTACAGCTATGTATAATTTTGTGACTGGTGCAAATGAAAAAAATTACCACCTGCAAAACGTGAACCTTGGCCGCGATTTCACCGTGGAATCGACTACCGATCTACGTCAGATTACCGAGGCGGATTCCTGTCCACTCTGCGGCAGCGGGCTAGCATTGACGGAAGGAATTGAAGTGGGCCATATTTTTAAGCTCGGCACATCATATTCGGAGGCCATGGGAGCCCTATTCCAGGATAGCGACGGACAGGAAAAGCCCTTTGTCATGGGGTGTTACGGCATTGGTGTCAGTCGTGTAGTCGCGGCTGCGATTGAGCAGAATCATGATGATAATGGTATCATCTTTCCTGTTCCTCTGGCTCCCTACAAAGTAATTGTTCTTAATTTGGAAATACATGACACTACGATAGAGATGGCAGCCGAAAAGATCTATGATGACCTCCGTCTTCAGGGCATAGAAACATTGCTTGATGATAGGGATGAGCGTCCTGGAGCAAAATTCAAAGATGCCGATCTACTGGGCATACCTTATCGGATAACTCTTGGAAAACGATTTCTTAAAGATGGTCTGGTTGAGGTGCGTCGCCGCAGTGATGGCGTCACCGAAGAGATGCAACCATCTGACGTTCTCAGCTTTATAGAGAAAGGCGTGAAGGAAGCGACTCTTTAAGGTTGTGGTGGAAGGCATGCTGGAAGCATCAACTATAAATACCAGAGGACTCAAGGTTCTTGCCGGCAACCACCTTCAAGGTGTAGATCTCGCGCCGATTGATCGGGCGTGGGAGATTGTTGCTGAAGTGTATCAGGATCAGAAACATTTTTCTGGAGAACCATATCTGCTCCATGCTCTAGAGGTTGCTTCGATCCTTGCCTCAATGAAGCTTGATCTCGACACAATTCTTTCCGGACTGCTTCATGGCGTACTCAAAAGGGGAGTTTCAAAAGAGACGCTGCGGCAGGAATTTGGTGACTCGGTTGCACTGATAGTTGATGGATCGACCAAAATTGCCGACATGCAGTACAACAGCAAGCTTGCTCACCAGGCCGAAAATGTCCGCAAAATGCTGCTTGCCATTGCAACCGATATTCGGGTTCTGCTGGTTAAACTGGCTGATCGCCTTCAGGATATGTGCGTACTTGATTCTGTTGAGAAACAGATGCAGCGGAATATAGCCCGTGAAACCATGGACCTCCATGCTCCTTTAGCCAGCAGGCTTGGCATCGATTGGATGAAAAGAGAGCTGGAAGATCTTGCTTTCAAATTTCTCTATCCTGACGAGTATATTGACTTAAGCCGTAAGCTGGAAAGCTCCCTGGAAGAAAGACAGCGGTATGTTGACGAGGTTATAACAATACTAAGGGAAAAACTTCATGAAAGCGGTATCCGCCCTACCAGGCTTATAGGGCGTCCTAAACACTTGTTCTCCATCTATAAGAAATTGATTGCGCAGAATATCCCTCTGGAGCGTGTCTATGATAAGGTTGCCTTTCGTATTATCGTTGACAGTGTCAATGAGTGTTACGAAGCATTGGGCACAATTCATGCTAACTGGTCCCCGGTGCATGGGAGAATAAAGGATTTTATATCTGTGCCAAAGTCAAATAATTATCAGTCGATGCATACCACCGTGGTGGGACCGCGAGGGCATTTTATTGAAATACAGATTCGAACGGAACAGATGGATCGTATCGCTCAGGAGGGTGTTGCAGCGCACTGGGCCTACAAGGAAGGACAAAAGATTGACCAACACGACTTGAAGCTTTTCAAAGAGTTGAAAAAGCTGGTCAGTTCCCTGCAGGAGGTTGAAGACCCGAAAGAATTCCTCGACAGTGTCAGGGGTGAGTTATATGACCCTGATGTGTATGCACTCACTCCCAATGGCGAGGTCAAAGAGTTTCCCAAGGAAAGCTGTCCCATTGATTTTGCGTATTCCATCCATTCTGAAGTCGGGGATCATTGCACCGGGGCCAGGGTTAACGGCCGCCTGGTTCCTCTGAAATATAAGATGAAGAGTGGGGATATCGTCGAAATACTTACATCTCCCAACCAGACGCCTCGTCGAGGCTGGCTTGAATTTGTCAAAACCAGCAGAGCCAGATCCCGCATTCGCAGCTGGCTGCGACGAGAGGAAAAAGAAAAGGCGTTGAAGCTGGGGCGGGAGATTTGTGAGCGTGAGCTGAGAAAGAATGATACTACCCTGAAAAAAATGTTAAAAAGCGGTCACATACGACTGCTGCTTAAACAGCTCCACTGTAACTCTCTTGATGATATGCTGGTTAAAGTCGGCACTGGTGCCATCACGGTTGGACAACTTGAAAAGTTTCTTCTCCCGGATGAGGTCCGCAAGGAAAAAGACGGTGCTGAAAGCGACCTTTTATCTGTTGACGGTGATATCTTTGTTGCAACCCAGCGGGGCCCCAAACCAGGTTCCGATGCTGTAATCCGGATTGACGGTATTGATGATATGCTGATCAAGGTCAGTCAATGCTGCAACCCTGTTCCCGGTGATGAGATCGTTGGGTTTATTACAATGGGTAGGGGAGTATCCGTGCATAAAGCAGACTGTATCAACCTGAAACAGACCGACCCGCAGCGCTGGCTCGATGTTGCCTGGTCTGGAACTACAAACCGGCAGCATAGAGTCGAGCTCTTTGTCAGCGCGGAAAATAAGCGTGGTGTATTTGCTGAGATCAGTGCTGCAATCAGTTCTGATAATGCCAATATTATAGAGATATCCGCGCACACAACTCCCGTTGATACAGCGGATATTCGAGTGGCTGTCGAGGTTGAAGACCTCGACCATCTCCAGACGATCACACAACATCTTCGGCAGATGAAGCATGTCATATCGGTACGAAGGAAATAAAAGCATCTTCCCAAAGATCAGGGCATGAAGCGGCAATGAAAACTAACTGTAGGAAGACGTCTTCCTGAAATACAGTACGTCCTGCTATATTGGTGCCGGCGACTTGAATGGATGGTGCTCTATGGAAAAATTGTGCGAAGTATGTGGAAATGAACAGCCGGCTGGCCAGACGAAATGTCGTTACTGTGGTACACGTCTGCAGCAGGACAATATGTTGCCGGTGCCGGAAGAAGTACACAGGATCGTTAACTTAGAGTTGGGAAGACCGACTACGGCAGCAGCGTTGGATCGATGCTCACGAGAGCTCGACAAGGCCCGTAGCGAGGGAATCGCAGTAATAACCATAATCCACGGCTATGGCGCGAGCGGCCAGGGTGGTGTCATTCGAAAAGAATGTAGAAAACTGCTTGAATTTTATAAAGAAAGTAATACAATTCGCAATTACATCGCCGGGGAGAATTTTTCCAGAAAAGCTGGTCCCGTCAGAGCGTTACTTCGCCGGCTACCTTCGATGGCGCATAATAAAAATCTGAACAAAACCAATAAAGGTATTACTGTTGTCGAACTGTGAGTTGAGCATACTGATCCTTCATTTCAGCCTGAAGCAAAAATGATGTGATTCGTTTTAACTGCAAGGCTTGTGGAAATTGCAGGAGTGTTTACCATAGGCACAGGCAGAAGGATATGGGGACAAGGATCTTCTTGAGAAAGAGAGGCATCAGGTCGCTTGGTGGAGACTTTTTCAAGTGCTTTATAGGCAAGGTCAACATTGTAATCTGTAAAAATGAAGAGTGTATTGTCGGGCGTTTTCGGGCGTCATTCTATTTAATTCAAAGGAGTATTACATGAAGAATTTGGCAAGGGTGATTCTGGTCTGTATTTTTATGTTTCCTGCTACTTTATGGGCTGAAGATAAGGGAAAGGAGACCGTAGCCTTTGAAAGTTTCGAAGAGAAACTTGGATACAGTATGGGGCTTGATGTTGGAAATTATTTTAAAGGGATCGGAGAAGAGATCAATTTTGCCGCGCTCCTTCAGGGGCTCGAGGATGCTTTTGAGGGGAACGAATCTCGACTCAGTGCGGAAGAGATTGCTGCGGTGCAAAAACAATTCGGTGAAAAGATGCAGGCCAAGCAGCAGCAGCAGCTTGATCAGATGAAAGAGGACAACTTAAAACTTGGTGCGGAATTTCTCGAGGAAAATAAGAAAAAAGAAGGTGTAGTTACTACAGAAAGCGGTTTGCAGTACAAGTTGCTGGAAAAAGGAGATGGCCCCAAACCCAAAGCAACTGATAAGGTTAAAGTGGATTATGTCGGCACCCTCGTTGATGGAACCGAGTTTGACAGCTCAATTAAAAGAGGAGAACCGGCTATTTTTGGAGTTGACCAGGTCATTCCTGGGTGGAGCGAAGCGCTGCAGCTTATGGAGGTGGGTTCAAAGTATCAGCTCGTTATCCCGTCTGAGCTTGCCTATGGTGAAAAAGGCGCCCCGCCAGTCATAGAACCCAATGCTGTTCTTGTTTTCGAGGTTGATCTGCTGGGTATTGAGGAATAGAAATTCTGCATGGTTATCTAAGGACTTTCAGGACAGCATCGCAGGTTTTCTCTCGTGTTGTTAAAAATACTTTTTCGTATATAAAAATGCCGTCCCCATAGAGGGCCGGCATTTTTTTTATCATCAGTTCTGCGGGTATTTGTCAGGGTATTGTTATGATTTCAAAATCGTGTGAATATCCCAATATCCCGTCTGCCATTGCTATGTGACCGATATTTCCGTGATCTTTCCCGAGGAGCGCTGTTCCATGACTGTCAATGGCTACAGGATCTGTGGAAGCAGCGATTTTGCCGACAGGAGGAGAGCATTGCGGCCCCCAGAGGTGGGCCCTTGCCATACCTATGGATGCGTCAAGCAGTGAGTAATCAGGGGTCCGATACCGGTTTAAATCGAAAATTGCTTCATGAATTCCATGATGGAAAGATGCCTTGTTCCAGGCGCCCCCTTTACGGTAATGGCAGGGAGGAGCGCAGCCCATCATGTTTTTCATGGTAAGAGTGACACCGGCTAGGGAGTGGGCTTTCAATTGCGGTATGGAAAGAAGAAAAACGTCATCAAGTATTTGGGGCAGGTATATTTCCGGCCATCTCCTGCAGTTGTTATCTGTCTTGCGGTGCAGTTGCTCCTTATTGAGATCAATCAGCTTTAATTGAAACTTTTGTGCCAGTTCGAAATAGCCAAGGTGTCTGAAAACATGACCGGTGTCGTATTCCGTTGCACCGCACCCTTCGCCTATGACAATTTTTGAGGGTGAAACATGGTCAAGAAGATAGAGGACAACTTCTTCCACCAGGGCGGCCGGAGTTGTGATAGGTGGGGGAAGGTTTTCCACTAGATTGGGCTTGATCAAAATGGTCTGGCAGCGATCAAGCATTCTACCGAGACCACTTTTGTCGAGAAAGTTGCCTGTATTTTGATGCCAGTAATCCACACCACAGACAAAAACGATGCTTGGGGAAGATATGTGCATTGGAGCTAATCCGGATATCTCAGAAGACTGTGTTGCCGCTCATACATTAAATGATTTCTCATTAATGTAACCTTTTTCTTCAGATTGAAAACCTGCACCATGTTCATGGAAAATATGGGGTGGTAATGTATGCTACAATTGCCGGCTGAAAAATGTGATAAAAGGTCATGTCGTGTCCTATTTATCCTGTTGCCGTAACAATAAAAGACCTATTCCAGCAAAAATGAAGTGAATCACGGATGCTGCCAGAGGCGGAGCAATATATCCCGCTTTGGCAAAAGACTGCAGGGCTCCCCATAAACCCCATGCAACAAAGGCCAGGAGACAGCTTGCCGGAATGGCTATGGCAAGATCTCTACCCCAGCGAACATAGGTGAGAATGAGAACAGGTAACCCCAGAAGAACAAGGGGAATCCCCAGAAAAATATAGGATATTCTGCTGTAAAACTGCGCCCAGGAAACAGTTCTTTCGTCTTCCGTCTGCTTTTTCCCGGCTTCACGAAAAAGGCCGGTAAGAGATAATTCAGCTGATCTGTATTCTGGAACAAAGAATTGTTCCGGTGATTCCGGTAAGAAAGCTTTTTTCTCAGCAAAGGTTGTGTAGAGAAAAGTGCCATCTTCCTGTAACTCCTGGGTCTGACCCTGGTGGAAGACCCATGCACCATCGTGCCAGTCGGCTTGAGAGGCGTTGAGGAGAAGCTTGAGGTTATAGTTTTCGTTCCAGCGGGAATAAGAAAAACTCTTAAAGGACAACTTTGTCGTATCAGGCCACTGGAAAGAGTAAAAACCCTCTTCGCCTTTATAGTAATAGCGGCCACTGCGATAGGTGCCCAGGGGAACTTTTCCCTGGAGTTGTTCATACCAGATTCTATTTGTGGTGGAAATGGTTTTAGGCAACAGAAATTGCGCCATCAGAAGAAAAACGATGGTGATTATAACAGCACCTGCGATAAGCGGTCTGACTATGGTTTTGAGTGGAATACCTCCGGCTTTTAAGGCACGCAATTCATTGTTATGATGAAGTATACCCAAGGTGATCACTCCTGCCAGAAGAATAAGTACCGGGCCAAGCTGATCAAGAATAAATGGAATATTTAAAAAAAAGAATTGCAGCGCGAGAGCCATGGTGCCGCCATGCGATGTGAATTTGTCGATCTTTTCGAAAAAATCAACAAGCAGATAGATGGCAACGAAAGCGGTTGAGACAGTAAGAAAATTTGTGGCAAATTGAGCCAGCAGGTAACGATTGAGCAATATCACGATCTTCTCCTGTCAGCGGGATATCCTGTATGAGAGATAAAAGCCGCACATAACTGCTGCAACGCCGGCAATATTGGAGATGAGCAGGTAGGAGATGGCATGGTATGGCTCGTGGGCCTTGAAAAATTGGACTGTTTCTCTGGTGAAGGTGGAAAAAGTAGTAAATCCGCCAAGAAAGCCGGTGAATATAAAAAGTCTGAATTCATTGTTTATATGGATTTTGTCAAAGTAGTTCCAGCAAAACCCGATCAGGAGCGAGCCTGCAATATTTACTATAAAGGTTCCCAGAGGAAAATTAAGAGCTGTCAGTTTTCCTGCTAGAATTGCTATAATATATCTTCCCAGTGAGCCAAGTGCACCACCGAGACCGACAGCTAAAATTTTTTCCATGAGTAAATAGTATAATCGGTATTAGTTTACTAGCAGCAACAGGTGTTCCTCCTAGGTACCATTATAGACATCGACCGTCAAGCAACAAGCAGAGGTGATACCATCCCTATTGATGAATGCTGAGTTGCATGCATTGTCTTCCCTGGGAAGAATATGCACCTGTAAAATTGCTGTAAATATTCGAAAAAAGGTCCTATCTTAGTTGACAGGAGTGTCCCTTGGGGCAACCCTTGCTTTTTGAATGAACTGTGTGCTATACTGAGTATTCGTGTGTGCTGGAAAATATGTCGGAAGTTTATGGAAATACACGTTTTTTCAGCATGGTACTGCCTTGGTGCGTCTTCCGGCACATATCGGGGCTGAATTTTACAGGAGGCAGTTTACATCATTGAGCGGTACCATGTGTTTTTGTTTTTCCGGAGAGAGGAGGGGGCACGCGGTTACCACGATATTTATGGAATACTCTGGAATTGAATCCCGGTAAATATCATTTTTTCTCATGGAGAAAAAGTTCAAGATGTAATTGTTGTCGGCAATGGCACGAAAAAGCAAAACTTGTACTTCTTCGGTTTTAGAACAGTCAGTCAAAAAATCTGCGAAAGAACGTCTGCAGGAATTCTGGAGGGTATTCGCCAAAGAAGATGAGGTTCTCATTTTAATTAATGCTGATCCTGACGCCCTTGCTTCCGCGATGGCTATTAAGAGACTTCTGCGCTATCGAACCAAGAACGTGGTCATCGCCCATTCCAATGAGATACGCAGGCTCAATAATGTGGCAATGGTTGAACGCCTTAAAATTCCGCTTGAACGTCTGAAAAACATTAAAATAACAGATTATTCCAAGATAGTTCTTGTTGATTCACAACCGAATCATTTGCCGTGTTTCGAAAAGGTCCGGTATAACGTTATCATCGACCACCACCCTCTTGGTGGGGAGTGGGATGCAGATTATATGGATATCAGGCCCGATTATGGTGCAACGGCAACCATGATGGTGGAATATCTCCGAGCTGCATCCATGAAGCCATCAGTTGCACTGGCAACGGCACTTTTTTATGCCATAAAAGTTGACACCCAGGACTTTGAAAAAAGAGGTGGGTTGGCCGATGGCATTTCGTTTCGTTATTTGTTCAGTATTGCGAACCGAAACCTGGTACGCAAGTTTGAGCTGACTGATCTGCGCAGGTCGGAACTGAGATATTTCAGTGAGGCTCTTGCATCTCTCAAGTATTCCAAGCGAAGGTACTATACTCACATAGGCCGGGTGCGGAGTCCCGATATCCTGGTAATAATCGCGGATTTCCTTAATCATGTCGGAGAGATCGACTGGGTTTTTGTTTCGGGGATTCATGGTGAGAAGTTAGTGGTCATTTTTCGTTGTGACGGATATCGTAAAAGTGCCGGAAAGCTGGCAACGCGAATCTTCGGCTCACTTGGTTCCGCTGGTGGGCACAAAGATTCAGCCAGAGCAGAGGTCCCTCTTAAAAATCTTGAGATTGAGGAAAAAGATTTCAACACACTCACCCTGAAGCGGTTGACTATGCGTCATATGTAACTGTTTTGAAGTTGTTTGTTCCAGTTCTTCTCACCTTTTTCTTGTTAAACTGAGAGATCTGCTCTACTTTTACATGTAGTGATCGTCCTCGGCAATCAGTACGCTTTGCGGGGTGAAGACCAGTCTTCGCAGCACCAATTATCTTCTATGGGAGCGAGTATGCTAAGACCTACCACATTGGCAATGATCCTAGCCGGAGGCCGAGTGGACGAACTGAATGTTCTGACCTATTATCGCCCTAAATCTGCCGTCCCTTTTGGCGGTTTTGGCCGGGTCATAGATTTTGCCCTGAGTAATCTGATGAACTCCGGTATTGAGCAGGTCGCCATTCTGAGCCAGTACCGCAGTTATTCCCTTATTAATCACATAGGCACAGGGGCTGCCTGGGATATGATAGGCAGGTACCGTCACGTTTCTATCCTTCCTCCGTTTCTTGGAACGGAGGCGACAGACTGGTACAGAGGATCTGCTGACGCCGTTTTCAAAAATCTTGATTATGTTGAGTATCATCGGCCGGAGGAGATTCTCATCCTGTCCGGCGACCATATTTACAAAATGGATTACCAGGATTTGCTTCAGTATCATCATGCCAAGGATGCTGATCTGACCATCGCTTTGCTTAAAGTTCCCCTGGAAGACGCTCACCGTTTTGGCGTTGCCGCTCTTGATGATGAAGACGGTGAACGCGGCGGGAGAATACTCGGTTATTGGGAAAAGCCTGTACAACCAGAATCGCAATGGGCTTCTTTAACGGTCATGTGTTTCCGCCCTGAAGTCCTCTATGAGGCTTTACGAAGTAACCAGCAGAGCAGTTCTTTTGAGTTCGGCCGCGACATTATTCCTATGCTCGTCAAACAGAACTTTAAGGTCTATGGTTACAAGTTCTGCGGATATTGGGGCTACACGCGGACGGTTGAAGAATACTGGCAGTCCAATATGGATCTTCTGGGGGAAGAGCCTCGCATTGACCTCGAAGGATGGGGATTTAGAACCAACCTCGAACATAGAGGGATTAGAGGATATCAGCCCGTGCTCACCGGTAAAAGCGCAATGATAAGCAACAGCCTCATTTACAACGGTTGTACTGTGGAAGGTGAGGTGCGGAATTCCATTCTTTTTCCCTGGGTTGTTGTTAAAAAAGGTGCGGTTGTTGAAAACTCGGTGATTTTTTTCAACAATGTCATTAACGAGAATTGCCGGATGAATAAAGTTGTTGCCGATGTCAATAGTTCCTATGGGCGCAATGTTGTTATCGGTGCCGAACCCGGAAGTACTGCCAGGAAAGTCACAGTTATTGGGTGGAATAATCATGTTCCTCCACAGATACGAATAGAGGAAGGGGCGACAGTCTATCCCAATCTGCAGAAGTCGCGCTGGCCAGCAGTCGTAAAACCGGGGGAGGTGTTGCGATGAGTCGATTTAAAGATGCACTGGTTCTTATTTTAGCAGGAGGGGTGGGGAGCCGGCTGAATATTCTGGTCAAGCGGCGAGCCAAGCCCGCTGTACCTTTTGCCGGAATTTACCGTATAATCGATTTCAGTCTGAGCAATGTGATGAACTCTGGATTGCGCAAGGTTGGAGTTTTGACCCAGTATAAACCTCTTTCCCTGATGAGCCATCTCGGCATGGGGGAGGCCTGGGATTTTACTGGGAGAAGTAGGGGGGTCAAAATTCTGCCGCCCCGGACCGGCGACAAAGACTCCGATTGGTATCGTGGGACTGCCGATGCTGTGAGGCGTAATATAGATTTTCTTGCTGATAGTCCTGCCAAAGAAGTCCTTATCCTCTCCGGTGATCATATTTACCAGATGGATTTTGATGCAATGCTTGAGTACCATCGCTCCAAGAATGCAGATGTCACTGTGGGGATGATGGTGGTTCCCAAAAGCGAAATTCACCAGTTTGGCGCCGGCATAATTGATGCGCGCAACAGAATCATCGACTGGGAGGAAAAACCGAAAAAGCCGAGAACCAACCTTGCCTCTATGGGGATTTATGTTTTTGACTATGACTATCTCATGAAGGCTCTGATGCGGGATAAAGATGGGATTGATTTCGGAATGCACATTCTGCCTCATGGCATAGCCAACCACAATGTCTTCGCATACCCCTTTTATGGCTATTGGAGGGATGTCGGTACCATTCAGGCATATTGGGAGGCCAATATGGACGTGCTGCGTCCAGACAGCGGTATTTCTCCACAAAAATGGGAGGTCTGCACCAATGTAGAAGCTGATGGGCGACCGGCAGACAGGGCGCCGGCCCGTTTTGGCGCTCAGGCAGAAGTGACCCGTTCGCTGGTTTCAGCAGGCTCCATTATTCAGGGGACAGTGATAAATTCGGTCCTTGCGCCTGGTGTTATCGTTGAGAAAGGTGCTGTCGTTAAGGATTCGATTCTTTTTGCCGACTGCGTTGTAAAAAAGGATGCGGTGGTCGATTTGTCAATTCTGGATAAACGGGTAGTAGCGGAAGAAGGATGTGTTATAGGACATGGTGACAACCATGAGATAGCAAACAGAATTGCTCCAACCCATCTTTATTCCGGTATAACCTTGATAGGGAAAGAAGCACGGATACCGCCAAGTGCCAAAATAGGAAGAAACTGCGTTGTTGATTCCAATGTCGACGCAGCCTCTTTTGAGGCAGAACTTCTTGGAGACGGCGAATCAATCCTTATACCGGAAAAATAAGATAACTCATTCTGTGATTGAAAAAGCCGGCATGACTTTTAAGGGCATGCCGGCTTTTCCGTTGGTTGTATCTGGTTAAGGCAGAAAAACGTATATCGAGCTGATACTGAATATCCACATTGCCGCAACGGCAACAGTAGCTTTCGTGGCGCCCAGGCCCTGGGCGGCCATCAGACTTTGGCGTAAAAGTTTAAAAGACCAGAAAAACGCGGGAATCATAGCGGCCATCAGGATGTATCCGGCAGGACTTTCTGGAGGGAAACGAATAAAATAATTAAGCAGTGGTGCCAGAATCCAGAAGGGAATTGCCACAAGCCCGATGAGATCAAGAATCAGTCCAAGGCCGCCCATTCCACCAAAAGCTCTTGCTGCTGCCCAGTAAATCATGGTGAAAGCAATCAATGCTCCGCATATAATTACTATGCCGGCACCAGAGAAGAGAAGTGGCGTAATTATGGCAAACTTATCGTTGAGAGGGAGCTCCGGGGTTGTCCGAAGCGTAGCCAGCAGGTTTGAAAGCCCGAAAAATATTCCGAGCACTACTATATTCACCAAAGCGTATTTTCTTGCTTTGCCGCGCATTGCCATCTGGAAAACCTGGTTGTCACCGACCAGCATCCCTTTATAGATATCCGTCATTTTCATGCGCCTTTCATGGCTCAGGTAAGATTGCTGTTCTGCGACCCAAAGAGATCGCAGAACAGCCAAGGTTGAGTTTGTTTTTGATATTATACCGTCCAGCCGCCTGGCATGATTGACCAGATAATGATGCCCAGACTGACTGCGGCGACGATAACTCCTGCCATGGTGCTGTTATAACGCTGCTCGTTATATACTGTCCAGCCATGGATGGAATCCACCATACGCTTATCTTCCTCATGCGGGATAGAGTTCAGCAGTGATGGTATTCTGTTTGTTATCATGGAGACTGTCGTTACCAGGAAGAAACAGAGAGGCACACAAAGGAGCGCTCCTGACATCCCAACTTTTGAAGGCAGTCCGCTGGCTAAGGTGAACGATGGAAAGACATAGGGAGATATGGCGATGTACATCAGGCCGGCTATGAGCGTACCTGCTGTAGCACCAAAACGGTTGGCTTGCTTCCACCAGACCCCCAGAATTACCAGAGGAGCTACCGTTACACCGGCAAGGCCAAAGGCCCAGAGGACGGAAACCACCAGAAAGGTGGGTGGATCCAAAGCGATGAAAATGGCTACCAGACCACCACCGCCGATTGCGGCATAATTGATCACTTTGGTTTTGTTGTCAGGCAGGTTGGGTTTGATGGTATTGATGATATCCTGTGCGATCAGGGCTCCGATGGCCATCAGGTTTGCACTGATAGTAGAGAGACCTGCCGCGATAGCGCCTGCGATGACAAAAGCAAGCACCCATGGGGCATTATACACACTGTTAAGAATCAAGGTGATCTTGTCGTAATCTTCAGGTGCAATGGCAGAACCTGAGGTTGCCTGGAAGAACACACCGGAAAATCCCATGGCGTAGGTTGCACTGAAGGTTATACCGCAGAAGAAAGTGAACCAGACCATTGCTATCCTGGCGCTTTTTACGCTAGCGGAAGTGTAGATCCTCATACCGAGATGAGGCAGGCCCATAGCGCCGATGGTTAAGGTGGGGATAAGGGCGAAATACCACTTAAAGCCATATTTCATATCGAAGAAATCGGGTACCGCTTCAAGCATTGCCGGAACCATGTCGCTATACAACAGTGGTGGAAAATACCAGCCGGTACCGCCCATGGCCTTCATGATCGCTCCAAGGGGAACGATAAAGGCTATGCCCATCAAGACCATTTGGAAAGCTGCATTATAGGTAGTTCCGTACATTCCGCCGATGGTTACATAACCGACGATCAGAGCACCGCCGCCTATGAGGGCCAGGGTGTAGTCAATACCGAAAAGCATCT
>JAZBNU010000187.1:0-15654 GCA_036350815.1 Desulfopila sp. | reverse complement strand
TAAGAAGGTAGGACTTGGAACTGCTAACATAGCTAAAGGGCCTGCTATGAGTCATGCTATGGCGCGAAGGTCTCTTGAATCCGGAATAGAAATAGCCGAAGAACTTTGTTCTGATTTTGATATACTTGGCACAGGGGATATGGGAATTGGTAATACGACGCCATCGACTGCCATTGCCGCTGTCCTTACAAAAAAGAAAGTAGGGGACTTAACTGGAAGAGGGACCGGTCTGGATGATGAGCAACTGTTCAACAAGAAACAAATAATCGAAAAAGCTCTAGCTATAAATAATCCTGATCCGACGAAAGGAATAGATGTATTGGCAAAAGTAGGCGGTTTTGAAATAGGCGGCATAGCGGGTCTTATACTTGGTGCTGCGGCACAGAACAAGCCTGTAATTGTTGATGGCTTTATATCTACGGCTGGAGCTCTTATAGCTTATGCCATCGAACCTTTTGTCAGAGATTATATTATTTTTTCACATGAATCTGTTGAGCCGGGGCACAGGGCTATGCAGACGTATCTCGGTTGCACAAAGCCGCTTCTAAATCTTAATCTACGACTTGGAGAAGGAACAGGCGGAGCCCTTGCGATGAATTTAGCTGAAGCAGCAGTGGCTATATTGACTGAAGTTGCTACTTTCAGTGAAGCTGCCGTAGCCGGCGCTGACAAGTAAATTTAATGTGGTATTACTTGCCTTTCAGTAGCGGTTATGAAAAATAGACTCTCAGCATTTCTCACTGCTGTACGATTTCTTACTATTTTACCTGTTCCCTGGGGGACCGACAGGGATCATCACTATTTTTCTACCTGTTACAAATACTTCAGTGTAGTGGGGGGACTGATAGGTGGTGGAGCTCTCTTGCTTACCTGGACGACAAATTTTTTTCTTCCCCAACCACTTCTGTGTTGCATTGTTCTCCTTTATCTCGCCGCAATTTCAGGATTTCTCCATCTCGATGGTTTAGCTGACTCTGCCGACGGCTTTTTCAGTGCGAGGCCAAGGAGCCAGATTCTGGAAATCATGCATGACAGCAGGTCGGGAGCCATGGGAGTGATTGTGATTAATCTCCTGCTGCTATTCAAGTTTGCTGCACTTTTGTCGATACCTGCAGAAAAGATACTCTGGGGTGCTCTTTATATGCCTCTGGCTGGAAGATGTGCTATTGTAGCGACAATGGCATGGCTTCCTTATGCTGGAAAGGAAAAGAGCCTGGGAAAACAGTTCTATGGCCAGACAACCTGGTCGAGTCAGTTCATTTCTGCTTTTGTATTTTGTATATGCGGTTTATTTTCCGGATTCGCTCTTATGTTTTTTGCCTGTGTTAGTGTTGTATTGACATCTTTTTTGTTCGGCACATGGTGCAGAAAAAAAATTGGTGGGGCAACAGGGGATACGCTTGGCGCAGTATGTGAGCTGACGGAAACAGTTACTGCCCTCTTTTTTGCAATATATTTTTTTTACCCTGCTCAATGAACTTCCTAAATTGATTTTCAATACGCCTGGGTTTTATAGAGACAATTATAGAGAAAGAACAAAAGAGAGAATTTTATGAGGCATGGCAACGGACATGGCGGTAATGTATATCAGTTTTCCAGGAAGAACATGGAAAAAGCCGATATCCTCGATTTCAGTGCGAACATCAATCCTCTTGGGCCACCGACATGGCTGCGCGGTACCATAAGCAGAGCCCTCTCTGAGGTTATCCACTATCCCGACCCCGACTGCTACGATTTTGTATCGGCAATCGCCGACCATTTCAAGGTCGATAAAAACAGTATCGTTCCCGGCAACGGTACAACAGAACTTCTCTATGCCCTGCCCAGGTTGTTACCCTGTAAGAGAGCAGTCATCCCTGTACCTTCGTATATAGATTATCAAAAGGTCATGGAACAAAACGGAAAAGAAGTGTTCGTCTTCCCACTTTTGCCGGAAAACAACTTTTCTTTAGACTTTGATTTGTTATCTAAGCTACTTACCGGGGGTGAAGCAGTCATTTTGGGTACTCCTAACAATCCGACCGGAGAGCTTCTTTCTCATAAAAATATCATTCAAATCGCACAACAATTTTCATCCTGCTGGTTTATTGTCGATGAAGCCTTTCTCGATTTTGCTGAATCCGGCAGGTCAGTGGCCGGATCGTGTGACAATATCATTACCCTGCATTCTTTGACAAAATTTTTTGCACTTCCTGGACTGCGCCTTGGTTTTGGTGTATTTCCTTTGTCTCTTGCGGATAAAATGAGAAACCTGTTGCCGCCCTGGACGGTCAATTCTCTTGCACAAGCCGTTGGCAAACACCTGTTCACTGATGCTGCTTACCGAAAAAAAACGTTACAACATATGGGAGTATTACGGGGAAAAATGTACCAGGAACTGCAGCGCTTTGCAGAGGTAAAAGTTTTTCCAACAGCGGCAAATTATTTTCTTCTGCAGATACTGTCTTCCTTCGATGCGCATGCTCTTGCTGATCATCTGCTTCAGGTAAACATAGTTGTACGGGTCTGCAGCAACTACGTCGGACTGGATAGAAAATATTTTCGGGTTGCAATACGTACTGAAGAAGAAAATGAAAGACTTATAGAAGGTTTACGCTCGTTTTTTCGACACACAGGGAGACCCAAGAAGAAAAAAAATGAGCCATTTCGCTCGTTGATGATCCAGGGTACCTCCTCAAATGCCGGTAAATCAGTAATTGTTGCAGCACTATGCCGGATTCTCATTCAGGATGGAATCCGGGTTGCTCCTTTTAAAGCGCAGAATATGTCGCTCAACTCATTTGTGACGCATGATGGACTGGAAATGGGAAGAGCTCAGGTGGTCCAGGCTCAAGCTGCGAAACTCGATCCGGATGTTCGGATGAACCCGATTCTTTTAAAGCCGAATTCAGATGTAGGCAGTCAGGTTATTGTTCATGGAAAACCGGTTGGCAATATGTCTGTCAGACAATATGTAGAGTATAAAAATACAGTTAAAAGGATGGCACGACAAAGTTTTGATTCTCTCCAATCGGAATTTGACGCAATTGTTCTCGAGGGAGCGGGTTCTCCGGGTGAAGTTAATTTAAAACATCATGATATTGTCAACATGGAAATGGCTCGCTATGCCCGATCTCCTGTTCTTCTGGCTGGTGATATTGATCGCGGTGGTATCTACGCTTCATTCGTGGGAACCATGGAGGTTCTAGAAGAGTGGGAGAGAAAATTGGTCTCTGGTTTTTTGGTTAATCGCTTTCGAGGAGATGAATCTCTTCTCGCTCCAGCCCACCAGTATGTAATGAACCATACGGGAAAACCTGTTCTTGGCACTATTCCGTATATAAAGAATCTTAATATTCCAGAAGAAGATTCCGTATCTTTCAAGGAAGGAAAACTGCAGAGAAACAGACCGTGTGACGAGCATGTCGAAATTGCACTTATAAACCTTCCTCATATTTCAAACTTCACGGATATTGAGCCTTTTTTAGATGAACCGGATGTTTATCTCAAAATTGTTCATTCTGTTGACGACCTCAGATCCCCTCAGGCGATATTGATTCCAGGGTCCAAGAATGTAATGGGAGATCTGGAATATCTGAAAGATTCAGGTCTAGGCCGGGTTATTGAAAAATTCGCTTTGAGTGGGTGTGAGATTGTCGGTATATGCGGAGGATACCAGATTCTTGGAAAAACCGTCACCGATCCCTATTCGATAGAATCAGATAACGGTGCTAAGGAAGGTCTGGGGCTTCTCGACATTGAAACTGCTCTTGCTGCAGAAAAAACACTTATAAGAAGAGAAGGAAGACATCTCTTGAGCAACATAGCTATACATGGGTATGAAATCCACCATGGACTCTCTGGCGGATCCCTTACGTCTCTGTTTCAATTCACTGACGGATCTACCTGCGGAGCATCTCACTCCAGTCTGCCTATCTGGGGGGCCTATCTGCATGGAATTTTTGACTCCGATATGTTCCGGAGGTGGTTTATTGATAATCTTCGCGAAAAAGCTGGTATGAGACGCGTTGAAAAAATTATGGCACCTTACGATCTGGAAAGCGCTTTTGACAACCTAGCTGCTGTCGTTCGCAAGTCTATAGATATCGACACAATATATTCTTTGCTGCGCCTGTAGTTTTCCCCGGAGGGAGCTTCCGTTTACTCAAGTATATATGGTATTTGAACTCTATTTAGGCATAGCTCTTTTTCTAGACCTCGTCTTTGGCGATCCCAGGTGGTACCCTCATCCAGTAAAAATCATCGGCAAGGCTTCTTTGTGGTTCGAAGAGTATTTCAGAAAAGTTTTAAGGAGCCCAAAGATAGCTGGAATAGCTACTACGACTGCCACTCTTCTAGTTTCAATTGGCGTATTGGTGATTCTTTTTAAAATTGCGATGAGTTTCGGAGAAGCTATTGAAATCATACTGGCAATTCTTCTGCTATACTCTCTTATTGCTGTGAAAGACCTGGTACGTCACAGTCGTGAGGTGTATATCGCTCTATATCCTTCAGAAAACATAAACGAGGCAAGGATGGCGGTGTCTCAAATCGTTGGAAGAGATACTGCTGCCATGACCAGTACCGAAATTAGCCGGGCGTGTGTCGAAACTGTTGCTGAAAATATGGTAGATGGAATTACAGCGCCTCTTTTCTATGCGGTTCTTTTTTCTTTTTTTTCTGTTTACGTCCCGTTCAGCGATATAGCCATGGCTGCGATTGGGATGCTAGCGTATAAAACAGTTAATACGATGGATTCGATGTTTGGTTATAAAAACTCACGCTATCTGGAGTTTGGGTGGGCTCCCGCCAGATTAGATGACCTGGTAAATTTTGTGCCGGCCCGTCTCAGTGGATTGACCGTCGTACTCGGTGCTTTTTTATTGAAATATAACAGCAGATCAAGTTTGAAAGTATTCCTTCGAGACCGCTTAAACCACGCAAGCCCCAATGCCGGACATACCGAAGCAGCCCTCGCTGGAGCATTCGGTATTCAACTTGGTGGGCCGTCTACATACTTCGGCAATTTAGTTAACAAACCTTTCGTTGGGGATCCTGAAAGAAAAATTTCCGCGGACTCTATTCTTGCAGCCAACAGACTCATTCTGGTTTCTGCCGGTATATTCCTTTTTTTCTGTCTTTTTCTGAGATTTATTTTTATTTGATTAACACTTTTTTTTGACTATGTTACATTATTATAATTACACTGTAGTTATTTGACTTTTTCTTTACTCATTTGCTGAAGAAATGTTCATTTGCTATTCAACGTTCATGCTGTACTTACACTTGCTTCTTAATTCTGTGTCACTGTTTCGATGAATATTTTGTTTCGTATCGTAATTATTGTATCATACTGTTTTCTCTATTCGGTTTCCCTTTCCTGTGCTGTTGAAAGTAGGGAAAGCATACGACAGTCTCTTGAAGAAAAATCTATTGACGTGGCCCATATCGACCAGAAAAGACTGAAACATCTCTCTGAAGATGAAAAGAAATGGTACAATAAATTTCAGAATGGACTTGTCTTTTTTTCAGGTTGGAAAGATATATCTGAAGATATTCTTGCCTGTGTAGAACCCGAAGAACAAAACAAAACAAAAGAACTTCTGGAGACACTTGGCATACGAATAGGAACTGAATGGTCTAAAGACAATACCATCAGAAGAATAGACACAGAACAACTGCAAAATTGGGGTGACATGTTGCGGGAAGCTCGCAACAATGGTCCTACCTATCTCTCTGCTGCTCTGGAAGAGCTTTCCCAGGAAGTTGATTCGATACTGTCGCAACCTCACAAAACAACACATCGCTGACGATTTAGTGTTCTTTTGGGGCGGAGAAAATTGCTTTGCCCAATCATTAATCTTGACTTCCGAGAGAACGAATGCTACAGATTTTCGGTCGTAAAACGTTCTGATAAATCTCGGAGGGGAAAATTATGGAAAGAACATTCGCAATTATTAAGCCGGATGCGTTTGCTGCAGGTCATGCGGGTAAAATCATATCCCGCATCTATGAAGAAGGATTTAACATTGTTGGTTTAAAAAAGCTGCATCTCAGCAAATTTGAGGCTGAAGGTTTTTATTATGTGCATAAAGAAAGACCTTTTTTTAATGAGCTTACTGATTTTATGAGCAGCGGTCCCTGTCTTGTGATGGTTTTGGAAGCTGATCAGGCCATTGCAAAGTGGCGAGAGCTCATGGGGGCAACCGACCCCAAAGAAGCGGAAGAGGGCACACTCCGTCGCCAGTTTGGTACTTTTGTCGGTGAAAATGCTACTCATGGATCAGATGCTCCAGATACCGCAGCCTTTGAGATCAGCTATTTCTTTTCGGGTCTTGAACTACTTTAGAAAGGCCAAGATCGATCACCCCAGCGTCACTCATCTTTTTTATCGGATGAGTGACCATCTAATCTTCTCCGGAGTACAGCACATTCCAGGGTACCGTGATAAAGTTGTATGTCGACTTTATCTCCTTTTTGTACCTGCACTGCATTGGTAATAATCTTCTTTTTATGTTCTATCGTCTCGTTTTTTGAAACTATTGAATAGCCTCGAGCCAGAACAGAAAGAGGACTTACAGAGTCAAGCAGTGCCGCCTGCTTTGCTAATCTATCCTCTTTTCGTTCAATTATTCTTCTGCTGTTGTTGTAAATACTCCATTGCAGATACAGCAGTTTCTGCTCATGCATCTGCAATTTATTTAAAGGTGCCTCGCTGTGCAGTTTGTTTGTCCTCATCTCAACGTTTCTTTGAAGAGAGGAAAGAAATTGCGTAGTATGTTGTGTTAAAGAGCTAATTTGATAATCGAGCTGGAGAGTATAATTTGCTAGATACAGCTCGAGATTACCCATTATTCGTCGAAGGTTAGAAATCTTCTCACTCTTGTTTTTGAGAAGATGAGTCATGGTACCCTGGAGCTGATTGGTATATTTTTCTACAATGGATCTCAAGGTGTTGGTGTCGGGAATGATTGCTTCTGCTGCCGCTGTTGGTGTATGGGAATGCAGATCGGCACAGAGGTCGGCAATCGTCAGATCCGTTTCATGTCCGATTCCGGTGACTACCGGAGGAATGGAGCGATGTATAGCCAAAGCGACCTTCTCTTCATTAAATGACCAGAGATCCTCAAGTGAGCCTCCCCCTCGCAAAAGAACCAGGCAGTCAACGTTTTTCATTGCAGCCCCTATTTCAATAGCTTCCGCAATTTCAGCTGCAGCATTTTTGCCTTGGACCGGAACCGGGAGAATTGTTATTGTTCCTCCAAAATTCCTATTCGAGCTGATTTTTAAAAAATCCTGTACCGCCGCCCCGGTTGGTGAGGTGATGAGAACGATATGCTCCGGAAAAGCTGGAATTTTTTTCTTAATCTCGCTAAGAAAGAAGCCCTGGTCAGCCAGTTTTTTCTTGAGGAGCTCGAACTGAAGCTGCAGTTCTCCTGCGCCGGCACTGTCAACAGTATCGACAATAATTTGATACTCTCCACGCGCTTCATAGACAGAAAGCCTGCCATGGCATATTACCTTCAGCCCCTCTTCCAGGCGAATTGATAAATATTTCTGCTGTCCTTTGAATAGGACTGCACGTATTTGGGAACTGTTGTCCTTCAGGGTAAAATATGTATGGCCTGAGTATGGTGTGCGAAGATTAGAAATTTCTCCGCGGATGTGTATGAATCTATACTGAAGTTCAAGACTGCTTTTGATTGAGTGGGTTAACTCGCTTACACTTATTATTGAAATATCATTAAAAGAATTCATTCCATAATCATCCATAAAACATGGTAGAAGTGTACTTCACCGTTGAATACGGTGTTGTCTCTGCCGAAAATGTAATATCCCTATCTGACTATATACAGAGTCACCACGACGGAAAACCGAGATGAACTTCTTTCTTGTCCAGTAAAAATTCCAAGGTTTGGGAAAAGAAAATGGGAATACGAATAGACAGCAGGGGCATGATATATTATATAGAAAAACTCGTATTATCATTTTATCAAAACCCTTTGCAATTCGATAGAGGAACCGGAGGTATTTATGGCAGAGCAAGATGTTTTTAATAAGATACATGTTGATGAACGAGATAAGGCTGATCTGGGTGGTGTGCTTGATCAACTTAATCTGCCGCCGGTATTTATTGAATTTGTACGGAGGAATCAAAGGACAATATATATTGTTCTCGGTCTGCTGGCAATAGCTGTTGTTACCTGGGCTCTCTATGGCTCCTATGTTGAGAACAGGTTGGCTGAGAGCAGCAATGCGCTTATGGCCGCAGAAAAACTTGAAGGAGCAGATAAAGTTGCTGCTTTGGAAAAAGTGGCTACAGGCTTTTCCGGGACCGATTCCGCTTTATGGGCCAGAGTTGGCTTAGCCCGCCATTCCATTGAAAACCAGGAATATCAAAAAGCACTGCTACAATATACGGAGATTCGAGATTCATTAAAGAAAAGCAGTCCCATGTACCCACTTGTGACCTTTGGGATTGCCCAAGCCCAGGAATTTCTAGATAATTTTCCAGCAGCCCTGCAGGAATATGCACTGCTTAAAAACACTCCCGGATATGAAAATATGGGATATAGCGGCACAGCACGACTTCACGAAAGACAAGGAAACATAGAGGCTGCAGTTAATGAATACGAGCAGTACCTCGCCATTCTCGACGAAAGCCGAAGCAGTGCCCCTGAAAAGGCATTTATAGACGAAAAACTCAACCGGTTGATGGCTGAATTGTGAGAATCATAGAAGATATTGCAATTCTTAATGCCCAGATAAAAAGTTGGAAAAAATCACATAAGACTATCGGGCTGGTACCGACCATGGGGTTTTTCCATGATGGACACCTCGCCTTAATGAAAGAGGCGCAGAGGAAAACCGATAGAACGGTGGTTACTGTTTTTGTTAACCCTCGCCAATTCGGCCCGCAGGAGGATCTTGACAAATACCCAAGAGACATTTCCAGAGACACTGCGCTCGCAAAGGCTGCAGGAGTAGACCTGCTTTTCTGTCCGTCTGCGGATGCCGTTTACCCTGCCGGATATCAGACCACTGTGTCAGTACTGCAATTGTCTCAAGGCCTATGCGGGGCCAGCAGGCCTGGGCATTTTGACGGTGTGGCGACGATACTGGTTAAACTTTTTAATCTTGTTCAACCGGATATTGCTGTATTTGGAGAAAAAGATTATCAGCAGCTCGCACTTATTCGTCAACTGGTGATGGACCTGAACTTTCCCATTGACATAATAGGGCATCCGATAGTCAGGGAGGCCGATGGTTTAGCAATGAGTTCACGCAACAAATATCTTGAAGGTGAAGAAAGAGCAAATGCCGTTTGTCTCTATACGGCATTGCAGCATGCTGTTAAATGTATTCGCCAAAAAGAGCAAGTGGCTACAGAAGATCTCATTGCTGATTTGAAAATTATTTTACATGAAAAGGAGGGGTGCAAGGTTGACTACATCAGTATTGTGCATCCTCAAACTCTCAAAAAAAAGACCATAGCAGAAAAAGGTGATATAGTTGCCTTGGCCGTATTCATTAATAACAAGATTCGATTGATAGATAATATTACTTTATAGCCAGTCTTTACGACATACGACTCCCCATTCAATTCTATGCAGCTTTTCTGAAACCAGTCAAGGCGAGCAATCCTGGATATTCTCTTAGAGTATTGAACAACGATTTTCATATCTTGAAATCTTTAACTATTATTAACTTTTGGGACTGAAAACATTATGCTTATACAGATGTTAAAAGCCAAGCTGCATAGAGCTACGATCACAGAAGCCGATCTGAGCTATGAAGGCAGTTTAACTATAGATAAAAAACTTATGGATGCAGTTGGTATTATTCCTTTTGAAAAAGTCAAAGTGTATAATATCAACAATGGGGAACGATTCGACACTTATGCAATTGAGGGACCGAGTGGTTCGGGGGTAATCGGTTTAAACGGTGCCGCCGCCAGGAAAGGGATGGTGGGAGACCAGATAATTATTGTTACATATGCACTCTTTAATGACGGAGAACTAAGCAGCTATCATCCGCGGATTGCTCTTCTTGATAAAAACAATATCGTTAAACAGATGTTGCAAAAATAGTTGATGAAATAAGAGCATTCCCTCTATTGACCCACGATGACTGGTTCGACAAAATAATCTTCTACAAGGGAGGAACATACACTATGCCTGGATTTGAACTTTTGGGAGAAGAAGAAAAAAAAGAAATTGAAGAGGTTCTTGCAACAGGTGTTCTGTTTCGATATGAATTTCCTGAGCAGAGGAAAGGAATCTATAAGGTGCGTGAATTTGAAGAAAAATTTGCAGCCTATTGCGGTGCTGCTCATGCTCAGGCAGTCACATCCGGAACCGCAGCACTTAAAGTTGCCCTTATAGCTCTGGGTGTAGGCCCCGGAGATGAAGTGATTACACAGGGTTTCACTTTTGTTGCAACATGGGAGGCAATTTTAGATGTTGGAGCGGTACCTGTTTTTACAGAAATTGACGAAACTCTCAATATGGACCCTGAAGACCTTAGAAAGAAAATAAGTCCGAAAACAAAATGCATTATTCCGGTTCACATGTTGGGATCTTCTGCCAGGATTGCAGAAATAGTTGCATTGGCTCAAGAACACAAAATACCGGTGCTTGAAGATACAGCCCAGGCAGCGGGTGGAAAGGTGAATGGAAAATCTCTCGGTACCTTTGGAAAATGCGGAACCTTTTCATTTGATCCGGTAAAAACCATGACCACCGGCGAAGGAGGAATGGTTATAACAGACGATACACAGTTATGGCGCAACATGTCGGAATATCACGATCATGGTCATGACCACATCCCTAATCCAGGTACCCGGGGAGGAGAGGGGAGGAATTTCATAGGATTTAATTACAGAATGATGGAACTGCAGGGAGCGATTGGTATTGCGCAACTGGCAAAACTCGATTTCATGATTGAACAGCAAAAAAAGCATAAAAGAAAAATTAAAGAGGCCGTGTCGTCAATTCCTGGCATTTCATTTCGCGCTACACCTGATGAAAATGGTGACTCAGCAACTTTTCTGGCATTTTTACTTAACGATAAAGATCATTGCGTCAGGGTAAACCAGCACCTCAGGGAAAAAGGCTGCGGTGCCATCAACTTCTCCGAAAATACCTGGCATTTTTATCCGCAATGGGAGCATCTTTTGGCGGGTTCAACTTTAACCTCATCCGGTTGGCCCTTCAAGACTGAGCACGGAAAGAGAAGGGTGCTCTATAGTCCTGATTCTTTGCCGCAATCTGCATCTATAATGGAGCGCACTCTGGTATATCCAATATCCGTGAAAATGGATGAAGAGAAAATTTCTCTTATGTGCACAGCATTGCACTCTGCCGCCAAGCTTTAGTCTGGTAAGTATGCTGTGAAGGACAAACGATAGGTGAATTCACGGATTGTTTTCACATGCGACAGTCCGTAAATTTACCGTATGATGAGCATTAGAATGGAACGATTTGATACAAGAGCGCTGACAGTAACCGGGTCAATTTTCAAGTTCTGCTAAAGTAGTCTCTTCCCGCTTTATCCTTTTATAGAACTTGTGAGACCCGAAGGTGTTCACATAGCGAAGTTCAGAAGCCCAAAAAGGATCTATGTCATCCAGATGATAATACGTTGAACCAGAAGTAAGGTCATGTGTGTGCAGGGCAACATAGACTGAATGCATGCATCTGAAAAAAGCCTGAGGATCTTCCGGAATATAGGAGTTTTTCTGGAAAGTCCAGGAAAATTGATAGGGCTGACGCACAACTTCTTTTATGGAGAGGTTGAGTTCTTCGGCTCGATTCATGGTCACGTGGGCGACTGCTATCTGACCAATCTGGGGCTCAGATCGGGCCTCGTGGTATACATTCAGTGTCAGCCATAATAATCCCTCTAAAACCGTCATGCTTTTCTCTCGTTCTATAACTGCTGTCTGATAAAATGCGCAATGCTTGTATTAAGCTGATAACTTCTATTAGTGTACTCATGCATTGTTGTTTTGTCCAATAAATCTGCCGCATGCACCTCTGTGAGAATTCCTATATGCGTATACTATTTTGAAATGACTAATATCTGTGAAAGTTAAAACATTGTGACAGGAGGAGGGACTTAAATCGGTCTCCCTTTAAGAGAGTGCTGCCCAGCATGAACAATCTGTATATCAGCAAAGCATCCAGGCACCAATGTTGTGCTGGTCTCGACATGAACCACATGGTTTGTCGCAGCCCGGCATTGGTATCCTTTGGCAGTCAATGACTCAACTAATACCTTAACTGTCTTTCCTATGTACCCGTTATTTCGTTCCAGGCTGATTTCATTCTGCCGTTTTTGAAAAACAGCCAATCGTCTCGATTTTTCTTCCTCATCAATCTTATCGGAGAGATGTAGTGAGGCAGTTCCAGGCCTGTCGGAGTATTTAAAAGAGAATGATGCATCAAAACGGACGGTTTCCAGGAGCTTCATGGTTTCATCAAAATCATGTTTTTCCTCACCTGGGAAACCAACGATTATATCTGTTGTTAACGCTATGCCGGGACAATATTTTCGTAAAGAATCTACTAATTCCAAATATTTCTCGATTGAATATTTACGATTCATTTTTTTGAGTATCCGATTTGAACCAGATTGCACTGGAAGATGAAACTGGGGGCAAAGCTTAGGAACATCGCGGAAACATTTCATTAAATCGTCATTTAGATCTTTAGGATTGGAGGTAGTAAAGCGCAATCTTTCAAGTCTATTTATTTTAGAAACTTCGTGGATCAATTGTGGAAAAGAGAAGGGGGAGCCATCGTTTGTGACAGGATTTGTTTTGCCATATGAGTTGACGTTTTGTCCCAGAAGGGTGATTTCTATCACACCTGAATCAACCAAAACATTAATTTCATCTATTATATCACTATATTTGCGCGATACTTCTCTTCCTCGAGTATATGGTACAACACAGTAGGTGCAGTAGTTATTACATCCCTGCATGATAGTAACAAACCTGCTGAACTGCTGATTTTGGTTTTGAGTAGAATGTGTTTCTGAAGTATCCGGGATAAATCGCGGGATAGCATATTTATCTGACAGGTCTGTCGCAACTCTCTCTCCAGAATATGATTTTTTATCAAGAAGTGACGGAATTCCATAGATATGCTGTGTTCCGACAACCAGATCAACATGAGGCATACGCTCAAGGAGCTTTTCTCCTTCCTGCTGCGCAACGCAGCCGGCAACGCATATCTTCAGGTCCGGTCGGGATTTTTTTGCCTTTCGTAGATATCCAAGCATACTCATGACTTTTTGTTCTGCTTTGGCACGAATGGAGCATGTATTAAGAATGATAAGGTCAGCAGAGTCGATATCGATGGTTTCGATATAGTTATGCTGGCTAAGTGATTGCGCAATTATTTCTGAATCGCGCTCATTCATCTGGCATCCAAACGTTTTTATATAAAAGTGCAAAGACATTATATCACTTACATTGAGTAGAATTTTTATCGGTAAATACTGAGCGATGGGGCGACAGCCGAGAGAAGCGCGAAAACCTCTTCGGTCTGTTCTTCAGGATAACGAACTAGAACAATATCTTTACGTATACCTGAACTGGATAAGATGGCGAGACCGTCATAACCCTCAAGGATGAATTTAAGAAAATAGAATTTATCGGTACGGATATGCAAATAAAGAGTATTGAGTTTCATTTCATGGATTTTAAACTTTCAGTGAGGAATCGATGACTCCTAAAGACTCTTTATTTTTTACAAGAAGTGGTTCAACAACTTCCTGTAGGTACTCATCAACCTGTTGCGATGCCCGCCCAGTAAAACTGCTGTAGTCTGAAACAATTTCCTCAAGCTCAGAGAGAGTGAAGGGAAGAGCTGGGTCTCCTGCCAATCTTTCCAGTAAATCATTGGCAGAGCCTTCCTCTTTAACTTTTTTTCCTGCAGCAAGAGAGTGCTCTTTAACTAATTCGTGCATTTCCTGCCGACTCTTTCCTTTTGCAACTGCAGCCATAAGAATTTTTTCTGTAGCCATAAAAGGAATTTCTGTACGCAAATGCTTTTCAATTTGTTTTGGATAAACAACCATATTTGAAGTTATGTTAATAAACAACTTTAATATCGCATCACTGAGCAAAAATGCTTGAGGGATGTCCATTCTACGTATAGCTGAATCGTCAAGCGTCCTTTCAAACCATTGATTTGCATATGTTGCCATAAAGTTTGCAGGCAACCCCATAAGCTTGCGACAAAGTCCAGTCATGCGTTCAGACCGCATTGGATTTCTTTTATATGCCATAGCGGAAGATCCTGTCTGGTTTGCGGCAAAAGGCTCTTCCTGCATTTTAAGATTAGAAAGAAGCCGTAGATCTACTGCAAATTTATGGGCTGTTGTTGCAATTCCAGCCAATACTTCGACAAGTTTGCAATCGAGTTTTCTGGTGTATGTTTGACCGGTCACATTGAATACCGACGAGAAGCCGAGTTTTTCAGCTACAAGCGAGTCGAGACGACGAACCTTATCATGGTCACCCTTGAAAAGTTCTAGAAAGGTAGCCTGCGTTCCCACTGTGCCTTTTGCTCCTCGAGCATGAATATGGCTAAAAAATTGATCTAAATATTGAAGGTCTATAATAAGATCCTGTATATAAAGAGTATTTCGTTTTCCAACGGTGGTTGGCTGGGCAGGCTGATAGTGTGTGAAGCCTAAAGTGGCGAGGTCTTTGTTCTGTGAAGAAAAGCTGGATAAGTTTTTTATTACCTGTAGTAGCGATTGCCGAACGAGGGAGAGGGCTCTTTTTTGAATAATAAGGTCAGTATTGCAGACAACAAATTGGGAAGTAGCTCCTAAATGTATAATTTTTTCAGCTTTTGGGCACCTTTTCCCAAATTCATAAACATGAGCCATGACATCATGACGGATCTCTTTTTCTTTTTGAGCAGCAAGTTCATAGTCAATAGTATTCTGGTGATCCTTCATTTGTTCGATCATTTCTTGATCGATAATGGTGTCAAGGCCCAGTTCAAGTTGAGCTTCTGCTAGAGCTATCCAGCATTTTCGCCACGTTGTGAATTTAAATTCATCAGAAAAGAGATATTGCATTTCTTCACTGGTGTACCGACCAACAAGGGGTTCCTGATAAATTCTTCTATTCATATATTATATGCTCCATGTAACATAATGTATGTAATTTATAATATTGTATTATGGTGTTTTTTGTTTCGCTTGCCTGTAAAGCTGGGTCCAAAAAGCAGTTCGCTGTTAATACCATTTTTCCAGCAAAAGAGAAACCGCAAAAGACTGTTTTATAGGCAGCGGAATCCATGCAACCCTAAATGTCGCATAATATATATTATGTATATATTTAAATTAAGATAAGATATCGAGCACATATGCCGTTCCGGTGTGATATGCGGGCTCTGTGGCTGGAGTGTTGTTCTGGTCTCTGTGTGAGCGCTTTGCTCTTTGGCAATTTTTATCAGATCGTTTTGCAGGAGTCCTGCTCACCTTACTCTTCAAGTAAAATGCCAATCTTGATGGCTTGGCTAAGATGGAAAATCCCACTGGCCTTCTTTCAGGTGTTGAGGAGATCGACAAGATGGACTTGCCATTTTTCTGAATTTTTATAGCGAGAAACTGCTATTGAATATAGAAGATTGAATGTTGGGCTGCCCT
>JAZBNU010000186.1:0-14906 GCA_036350815.1 Desulfopila sp. | reverse complement strand
GTGCACGTGGATGTATTTGGGCCCGGCAATGGTTGTGGCCTTCTTGACCTTATCATACAGATCGAGCGGATAGGCGGCTGATGCCGTCGCCACATACCCTATGCCATGAGCGGCAATGATAGCCGGCACATCTTTCTTGGCCTGCAGCTTGCCTTTTATCGGTGTAGTTGTCGTCAGAACACCCTGGGGAGTTGTCCCCGAACGCTGAACTCCGGTGTTCATATATGCTTCGTTGTCGTAGCAGATGTAGATTATGTCCTCACCCCGCTCACAGGCTCCAGAAAGCGCCTGGATACCAATATCACCGGTACCGCCGTCACCAGCCCAGGCCACCACATTGACATCATCCTTTTTCAGAGCCTTCATTGCACCGCGAACACCCGTTGCAGCGGCTCCTGTTGAGGCAAAGGTCACGTTTACACAGGGCAGTTTGGCTGAGGCCACAGGATAAAGCCCCTGCAGCACAGTCAGACAGCTCGGAGGCACTACCAGGATGGTATTTTTACCAAGTGCCTTCAGGCCTATCCTGTAGACAATCGAAAGCCCGCAACCGGAACAGGCACGATTGCCGGGATGGACAAATTCTTCTTCCGTCAGATTGAGAATACTTGTTTTTTCCGCCATAATCTTCTTCCTATAATTTTAAACCGATCCAGCGCGGTGTATCGTTAAACGATTCAGGAGCAGAACATGACTCCCGCAAGGCCTCCAGCAACTGCTGTGTTTTGATTTCCCTGCCGCCAAGGCCCACGATATAGTTATGAATATGCGGGGCTGCGTCACGGCTGTACATTGTCGATTTAATATCACCGTACAACGGTCCCTGGTTTCCGTAGCTCAACGCCTTTTCAAAGACGATAACACATTTTTTCCCTGCCAGTGCCTTGGCAATAACCTCATCGGGAAATGGCCGATACATCTGCACCCCCATAACTCCGATACGGATTCCTTCATCACGCATGACATCGACGACATCCCTGAGTTGATAGGACAATGAGCCTATGCAAACGACAGCAAACTCGGCATCTTCACATCGGTACTCTTCGACAAATGGAGTCCCGCCCCGCCCGAATTCCTCTTTAAACTCGCTGTCTATTGCGGCGTAAACCTCAAGAGAAGCCCTCAGGTCCTCCTGGAGATTGTGCCGAATCTCCATATAGCCCGGCTCCATATTGCCGTCGACTCCAGGTCTGATATCCGGCAGAGTAACTGTATTAAAATTTCCCGGCTCCTCCGGGTTGAGAAAATGTCTGGGGGAAAACGGCGGTAGAAATGCATCCACCAGGCTTTGCTCCGGCTGCTCAAAAGGCATATAGGTATGAGACAAGAGGTATCCGTCATAACACACCATAACTGGAATACTCACCGTCTGAGCGAGCCTGAAGGCTTTTATAACAGAGTCAATGATCTGCTGGTGGTCATTGGCATAGAGCTGAATCCAGCCGACATCCCGCTGCGACATGCTGTCCTGGTGATCGTTCCATACAGTCCATGGAGCACCGATACCGCGGTTGGCGACACACATAACCACAGGAAGCCTGGCTCCTACAGCCCAATGGAGCTGTTCATTCATATAGAGAAGACCGTTGGCGCTGGTGGCAGTAAAGGCCCTGGCCCCGGCAGTGGAAGCGGCGATGCAGACCGCCATGGCACTGTGTTCACTCTCCACGGGGATATATTGGGCATCGAGTTGCCCCGACTCGACGAACTCAGATAACTTTTCGGTCAGTGGTGTTTGAGGAGTAATTGGATACGCGGCAACTACCTGGGCTCGTGATAATTTGACGCCCGTTGCCGCAGCGACATTACCAGATTCAATAATATACATGATCCTATTTCTCCTTTACGATTAAGCTTCCCTCATCCACCATCTCGATGGCATCGGCGGGGCACTCTTCGGCACATATCCCGCATCCTTTACAATACTGCAGATCAATGGTGGGGGGGATAGTCTTGGTCACAACACAGTCTGGGCAATAGAGCCAGCAGTTGAAACAGGCCATTTTCTGGGTCTTTACCGGAATACACTTGTGCAAATCTATAATTGGCCGCATTACCCGCCAGGATCCGGTATTCCCACCGTCTCCCGGTCCGGGCGTGCTGCGTGATATCATTTTGCAAAAATCTCTACTCGCCATCTACATCCCTCCAACAGAAGTATTTTCATATGCGATTCTGGCTGCTTCCGCGTTCATTTCCGGTTTTTTGCCGGTAAATTCATCCTGAATGGCCTGCACAAGAACATCAATATCAACAAGACCACTTGCTCGGGCAAAAGCACCGATTATTCCACTGTTGACGATTCCCGGCGGCAACCCCGCTTGAACAGCATGAGTATTGACGTCGGAAGCCGCAACCCGGGCACCGGGAAAGCTATATTCGGTAACCGGACGCGGGGCATTCAGAACAACCAGACCGTTATCCTTCAATCCGGCTACAACATCCACTTCTTCCAGTAAGGTATGGTCAAGAACCACTACCATATCGGGAGTGGTGATAGGAGAAAGATCATAGATTTTTTCCCTGGAAATTTTCAAAGAGGTAAACACCGGTGCTCCTCTTCTTTCAGTACCGAAGGTCGGTGCCATGACAACACCCCTGTATCCCGAAATAAAAGCAGCATTGGCAACGATCTTGGCAGCTGTTATTGCCCCTTGGCCGCCCCGGCCATGCCACCGTATTTCAATAATGTCATTTCTCATTTTTCCCCACTGATTTTTCTTTGATGTTAGTATATTATCAGTTTATTCTAGAGCAAACACCCCACCAAAAAACCACGATATTGCAGTGAATCCCCAGGGTACAAATACTCTCTTTCAAGAATGATGCGACCACCTTTTGAAACCGCCTCTTTCCCATGCTCCACAATATCTCACCAGTCACAAGTTTTACTCAAGCAAACACGTGTTCATTTTAACAAACACTATACAGTTGATTTTACAGTTATAACCTTGATTTTTTACAAACAACATGGCTTACTGTCAAAGTAAAATATCACCTGATACGTCGTCAAGAACTTACCACAAAATGGTCCAGAAAAATAACATTGCAAAATCGGAATTTTATGCGAGACCACAGGGAAGACAGACCAACAACGACAAACTTTTGCGTACGCGTCAACCAAACAATCAGAACATACCCTCGACCCAACTCCAGAAGAAATCAACGGGTAGAATACTGCGTTTATTTTAAAAGGCATAATCATTTTTGAAAATAATTCTCAACCTACAGGGGAAGCAATGGAAATCACCTTTAAAAAAACAGACAAACGTAAAAACCTCCCTCAGGGGTCTGCTTTGGGATTCGGAACCACCTTTACCGACTATATGTTTAATATGGATTACAGCCCGGAAAAGGGCTGGCATGATGCCCGTATCGAGCCATACGGCCCCATACAGATGGACCCCTCCACCATGGTTCTCCATTATGGCCAGGCAATTTTCGAGGGCCTCAAAGCATACAGAACTCCATCCGGCGAAATCCAGCTTTTTCGCCCAAGGGATAATTTCCAACGACTCAACAGGTCAGGGCACAGACTCTGCATGCCCCCCCTGGATGAAGATTTTCTCATGGAAGCTCTTCTCAAACTCCTCAAAATCGAGAAGGACTGGGTTCCTGAAGCTCCCGGAACTTCCCTCTATATCCGCCCCACTATCATTGCAACCGACCCCTATATCGGTCTTCGCTCCTCCCATACCTACCGGTTTTTCATGATCCTCTCACCAGTTGGGGCGTATTATCCTGAAGGATTTGATCCGGTGAAAATCTGGGTGACAACCGACTATGTCCGGGCTGTACGTGGCGGTGTCGGCGAAGCGAAAACAGCCGGCAACTACGCTGCGAGCCTCTATGCAACGGAGCTTGCCAACAAAGACGGTTACACCCAGGTTATGTGGCTTGACGGTGTTGAATTGAAATATATTGAAGAAGTAGGCTCAATGAACATTTTTTTCATGATCGGCGATGAAATCATCACACCCGCCCTGAACGGCAGCATTCTCTCCGGCATAACACGAGATTCCGTCATAAAGTTGGCTGAAACATGGGGCACCAGAGTTGTTGAACGAAGAATCAGCATTGATGAAGTCTATGCTGCTCACGCAGATAAGACCCTCAGGGAAGTTTTCGGTTCAGGTACCGCCGCAGTAATCTCGCCTGTCGGCAACATCAAATACAATGGCAAAGAAATCACCATCGGCGACGGCGGCGTTGGTCCTTTTGCCGCAAAACTCTTTAAAGAGCTGATGGATATCCAGTATGGCAGGGCGGTGGACCCCTTCAACTGGACCATGCCGGTAAAATGACAGGATACCGATAACAGTAAACCCACTCAGAAGATGGAGAGAAAATGAGTACAGGAAAGATACGTCAGCGCATTCAGTACTTCATGGACAAAAAGGAACTGGACAGCACCTCCCTGGCCCAGGGAACCGGCCTGGACAAAGCATATATAGATACCCTCCTGAGCGAGGACATCACCCCTCCGCTCGGCCCATTGATTAAAATTGCCCGCAGCCTGGGTGTCCGCCTCGGCACTTTTCTTGACGATGAAGAAACCACCGATCCTTATATCGTCCGTCAGGCCGAAAGACACTCGAGATTCAGTGTGCTGGCAGAGAAAAACAAGCCGGCCTCCCTCAACTTTTTTGCTCTGGGGACAGGCAAGAAGGACCGCCACATGGAACCCTTCTTCATTGAAATCCTGCCCCAATCAGCCAGCAGCAAAACACTCTCCTCCCATGAGGGAGAAGAGTGGATTGCCGTGCTTCAGGGTTCCGTCGAACTCATTTACGGCAAAGAAA
Organism: Desulfopila sp.; assembly: GCA_036350815.1. GTDB lineage: Bacteria > Desulfobacterota > Desulfobulbia > Desulfobulbales > Desulfocapsaceae > Desulfopila_A. Next base: position 10,104 of record JAZBNU010000186.1, on the reverse strand, counting down.
CCTATATTCTAGAAGAAGGCGACAGTGTCTATTACAATTCCGTGGTACCTCACTATGTCAGCTGCAAGAGCGAAGAAAAGGCCAAAATTCATGCAGTAGTTTATATTCCCGAATAGTGGAGGACCCAATAATGGAAACAATCAGTCCTTTGCAGGAGCGTACCCTGGGGCGGATTCTTGACGACACGGCAGCCCGATTCCCCGATCATGATGCCATCGTCTACGTTGATCGAAAATATCGCATGACCTACAGCCAGTTTGTCGAGGCCGTCGATGAGATGGCCAAAGGATTTATGGCGCTTGGAATTCAAAAGGGAGAAAAAGTGGCGGTCTGGGCAACCAATATCCCTTACTGGGTGACCCTGCAGTTCGCCACGGCCAAGATCGGCGCCGTCCTTCTCACCGTCAACACGAATTACAGGAGTGCGGAACTCGAATACCTGCTGCAGCAGTCAGAAACTGAAAACCTGTTCCTGATAGACGGGTACCAGGATACCGATTATGTCAACACGATATACGATCTTGTACCCGAGTTGAGAACCGATGAACGGGGCCGCCTCAAAAGCAGGAAATTCCCGCATCTGAAACGTGTCTGTTTTCTCGGGCAGGAAAAGCACCGCGGCATGTACTCCATTCCCGAGATCAGGGCATTAAGCGTGATGACCAGTGCAGAAGAGTACCGCAGCCGCCAGGACTCACTCTCGCCGCACGATGTGGTCAACATGCAGTATACTTCGGGAACCACCGGTTTTCCCAAAGGGGTAATGCTGACCCATTATAATATCGGCAACAACGGCTTTTTCATCGGCGAAAATCAACACTTTTGCGAAAAGGACCGCGTCTGCCTGCCGGTCCCCCTGTTTCACTGCTTCGGCTGCGTTCTCGGTGTTCTCGCCGCCGTCAACCACGGTACCTGCATGGTCATTCTGGAAAGTTTTGATCCTCTTCTGGTGATGGCTTCGGTGGAGCAGGAAAAGTGCACGGCATTATACGGTGTCCCCACGATGTTTATCGCCATCCTGGACCACCCCATGTTCTCCAAGTTTGACTTTTCCTCTCTGCGAACCGGAATCATGGCAGGCTCCAACTGCCCCATCCGGGTCATGGAGCAGGTGATAGAAAAGATGAACATGCGCGACATTACCATATGTTACGGCCTTACAGAAGCCTCACCGGTAATAACCTATACCCGTATAGGAGATGATTTCAGACTCAGGGTGGAAACCGTCGGCAGAGCCCTCCCCCATATCGAGGTTAAGATCATTGACCCGGAAACCGGTGAAACACTGCCGAGCGGTACCCAGGGTGAAGTCTGCTGCCGTGGGTATAATATCATGAAAGGCTACTACAACAATGAAGCCGCCACCAGAGAATGCATCAGTGAAGACGGCTGGCTTCGCTCTGGAGATCTGGGTATAATGGATGAACACGGCAATCTTTCCATCACCGGCCGCTACAAGGATATGATTATACGAGGAGGCGAAAATATCTACCCCAGGGAAATCGAAGAATTCCTCTATCGCATGGAAGATATCAAGGATATCCAGGTTGCTGCGGTTCCCAGCAAAAAATATGGCGAGGAGGTAGGCGCCTTTATCATCCGCAAAGACACCTCCGACCTGGCTGAAAGTGATGTCATCGATTTCTGCCGGGGCAAAATCGCCAAATACAAGATCCCGAAATATGTCCACTTTGTCAACAGCTATCCCATGACGGCCAGCGGGAAAATCCAGAAGTTCAAACTCTCGCAGATGGCAGAAGAAATCTGGCCGGATCGGATCTGACATGAGAGGAGAGACCGTCATTCGTACTGTACCCTGGAAAACCTTCCGGGGTCATACGATACGAGGCAGCAGCCGCATATGCCCTACAGGCCGGATTTAAAAAAAATCGAGGAATCCTATGCCGAAGTTCTCAGGAATTGGGCAGCGATAGACGATGAACTCGATACTCTCCAGATCGGAAGGAAAGATACCCCTTTTGATGCCACCGTGATGGAAAACATGCTTACAGCCTGGGAGTATCTCGATTATTTTATTAGAAAAAAAGACTACAGCCTCCTTTCCGCCAAAGGAGGCCCTGATATGCTTGAAATAAACCACAGAGTCCATTACGGCCTGGACAATGCCCTGAGGGCGGAATACCATAAAGCCATCAAAGCGACCGCGGAAAAGTTTACCGGACAGATCGGTCCCATCCGCAAGTACTACCGAAAGAAAAGCAGCTCCGGCACCTCGGTAAACAAAATGGCAGCAGAGGTATATATTGCCATCCTGGGTATGCCGCAGCTCTATATTGAAGGAAATCACCGCAGCGGCTCAATCGTGGCAAGCTGGATAAATCTTATCCACCGAAAGCCCCCCTTCGTGCTCTCGGTGGACAATGCCATCGCCTTTTTCAGACCAGCTCAGGAGATAAAGAAATTCAACAAACGATCAATGTGGCGCAGCCTCACAAAGTTACCAAAATACAGGTATGATTTCAAAGAGTTCTGGATAAACAACTGCGATGCCAACTTTGTCAGAAAGCATGGCAATGGACCACCAAGGAGCTGAATCGGAATGAGTACTGTCACCAGAATACTGCCACTTCTTTTTCTCTTTCTTTTCTGTCAGCCAGCATTATTATCAGCCAAGGAGACCTCAGTTTCTCAGTCGTCCAGATGGCAGACCACTCTCAAGCAAGCCGAACAGCTGCTCGAATCCGGCAACCCTTCAGCAAAAGCACTGGAAGAATCCCGCAGCACTCTTGCCAGACAGCGAGATGAGGCTCAGCAGATCTTGGAAAACGGGAGCATACGGGTACGCACGCTGCAAGCTCAATTAGACGCACTTGGCCCTCCTCCAGCAGATGGAAAAACTGAATCCGAAGAAATCCTCAACAAACGCAGTGAACTACAAAAAGAGCTCTCCACTGCCAATGCACCCTTGCTGAACGCGGAAGAAGTCGTGCGCCAGTCGGATGTACTTATCGGGGAATTTGACACTTTAATGCGTAAACGCACTGCATCGGCGTTACTGGCACGGAGCCCATCGCCTGTTTTTCCTACCAGATGGCTGCCTGCAGTAGAACAGCTTGGTGACTGTCTCACAGAAATAGGTGAAGATATTTATATCACCCTCGAAGATCCCAAGGTCAGGAACACGCTCAAAGACCGCCTGCCGCTGTCTGGTTTTCTGATATTCCTGGGTATCATAACACTTACGTTTCTACGCAGTCTTGCCATACAGCATCTCACCGATCTTTTTCTTGCGTCACGCGAAGAAAAAGTGGTGAACTGGGCTGCAATTTCCATAAACCTCACCCATCTTGTCATCCCCATTGTCGGTGCAGTTTTTTTACTGGGCGGAGTGTTCCTGCTTCATCTGGATTCATTTATAATGAAGAAAACCATTTCTTTTTATCCACTTTTAGCAGTTATTTTCACCTCCGGCTACTGGCTCGGAAGATCGCTTTTTTCTCCGCAGCGCCCGGATTTACGACTGATCCAACTTGAAGACTCAGAAGCCATCGCAGGCTACAGGTGCTTTCTTCTGCTGGGTGTCGCCCTCTCTCTTCAGGTCGCAATTGAACTGCTTGAAATTGAATATGAATTCACAGCGGCTTCTTCGGCTGTCATAAACCTGCCGATTATTTTATTCGGCAGCTACCTGCTGTGGAAACTCTCAAAGGTCTTGCTCGCCGCTCGAAACAACCTTCTCAAAGATCAAACCGCTGAAGACACAGAGTCCGCAGTTGAAGCCAACTTCCTGCTCATTATTTCCCAGTTGATGAAATTAGCAGCATTCCTGGCGGCTTTTTTTATATTGCTGGGCTTTACTGAACTGGCCAGAAAGCTTATGGCGCCGATGATCGTTACCGTCGCCCTGCTTGGTCTGGCTCTTTTTCTCTTCCAGGTTCTCATCGGACTCGGTGCCGCATTTTTAAATCAGGGAAAAGAGAAAGAAGAAACATCACGGTCACTTCTTCCCATCGGATTAACCATAGTCATCGGTGCAATGCTCGCCCCTCTGCTGGCCCTGACCTGGGGTATGCGATGGACCACCATTGTTGAAATATGGAGGACACTCAACGAAGGACTGCAGATCGGCGATACCCGGCTTTCATTGGATATCATTCTGGTTCTGCTGTTTGTTTTTATCATTGGTCTAGGCATTACGCGCTGGCTCCAGAAAATCTTCCGCGTTGCCATTCTCCCTCGCACCAAGCTGGATATAGGCGGCCAGAATGCTCTGGTAACCGGCATTGGCTACACCGGTATCACCATTTCCGTTCTTGTAGCCATATCATCTGCAGGTCTGAATCTTTCCAGCCTTGCAATTCTCGCCGGTGCCCTTTCCGTAGGTATCGGTTTTGGCCTGCAGACCATTGCGTCAAACTTCGTTTCAGGGGTAATCCTTCTTATTGAGCGACCCATTAAGGAGGGAGACTGGATCGATGTTTCCGGATATTCCGGATATGTCCGCAAAATCTCAGTCCGGTCTACACGAATCGAAACATTCGACCGTCACGACGTCATTATCCCCAATGCCGACCTTGTCGCCGGAGTGGTAAAAAACATGACCCTCACCGGCATGACCGGAAGAATTCTCGTCCCCGTCGGCATAGCTTACGGCAGTGATGTCGAAGAAGCACAGCGTCTTCTTCTCAAAGCGGCCGAAAGCCATAAAATGGTACTGCACTATCCGGCACCGACAGTTCTTTTTATGGGCCTTGGCGAAAGCTCTCTCGACCTGGAGCTGCGCTGTTTTATCAGAGATGTAAACTCTATGCTTACTGTAAAATCAGATATTTATTTTGATATTTATAAAAAACTCAACGAAGCCGGTATCGAAATTCCCTTCCCCCAACGGGTCGTCACTCTCAAGGAACCATTAAAGAGTTGACCTGGAAAATCCAACGCTTAAACAGGCCTGCGATATCAGGGATGCAGCCCTTCAAGAGAGAAAGCTATTGACAATCCTTACGTAAATTTGTAGGAAAATTGGAGAAGATTAGCCGTAACCGAGGGGATAAAGCGACTGATCAGCTGTTTTATAAAGGGCAGCACACAGGAGATAACAACGACCATACGGTTATCAGTGCAAGTGACAACCTGCAGGGTTTATCACTTCATCGCAGAAAAACAAAGCAAAACTTACGAGGACTGTCATGAATACAACACATCTCTCCCCCGCCTTCCGCCTGGCACTCTCGGCGATTATTCTTCTTTCGTTTCTCGCCGGCGGATGTTCCTTTTTTCCCAGCGAGACGCGCTACACCACAAACACCAAACATTACACCGTCCCAAAAGATGATGGAGCCGAGGTCTACACATCTCCTGCGGGAAAAGGCAAGCACTCCACCGTAGGTCCTAATCAGAGCCTCACCGAGCATTATACCGTCGGCCCTCATGACAGTCTTACAGAACACTATATTCTCAAAGAAGGCCCCTACAAGATAACCCAGCGGCCACCATCTGCTTCTTCGTCATCAGGCACAACTGACCAGACAGCATCCTCAGACGGCAAAAGCAGCGGCATGCGGGAAAAGACACTGATCATCCTCGAAGCCTCCCATATCCTCTTTGATTTCGATAAATATACAATTAAAAAAGAATACCATACCGAGCTGAACCGATGGGTAGATTACTTTCTGGCAAACCAGGGAGTTACAGCCGAAATTCACGGCCACACCGACAGTATAGGAACCGAAGCCTATAACCAGAAACTCAGTGAGAGACGGGCCCAGGCTGTGATTAACTACCTTATCAAAAAAGGGGTCGAGCCCTCCAGACTGGCAAGCAAAGGTTTCGGTGAAAGCAGTCCGGTCGCCCCCAACACCACCCCGGCAGAGCGTCAAAAAAATCGACGTGTGGAGGTCGAATTATAAATTATCGGTAGGCCGACACAAGGAGCTGCAAGGACTGGACCTCGAAATCTGCACTTGCCTGGTCCGCTTTGATCCACATCCTGCTGTTCGCTATTTCTGCCGGCTTCCATGAGCCATGCACATGCAATGTCTGTCTATGTACTCCTCCCTCAGAAATCCCGGGAGGAGCCAGAGAGAAACTGCTTTTGTAGGTCTGCCTGCCAATTTCTATCCCAAAGCTCGCTGACTCGTGTCCATGGTGAGAGCGATTGCGAGCTACGGCTTTGACAACCACCACTATCTCCGTAACACGACCAACGGTAGCCTCTCTGAAAGAACTGACATCCGGTCGAACGAAAAGTGGTATCGGTCGATAACCATGCGCATAGTTGGTTACACTGGGGCCGGAACATATATTCTGCGGCGCTCCCCATCCGTCCGGCGCATTGGAGGAAGGTCTGTCGCAGCTCCTTTCTCCTTCCATGGCCGTAGCCCAGGAACGATTGCGCAGCAAAAACTTCTCTGGCGGGACAGATCTTTCCAGGACAAGCGTCACTTGTCGAGCGACAATATGTCCTGTCAGTAAAAGCTGCCAGCCCCCTTTATTATCTCTAGAAGAGTTTTCCAGAACTACCCGGTGAAAAGTAAATTTTCTCGGGTTCTGAAAGTGTTTCGGGTCTCCGGCAATAGTTACAGCTTGAGAAACATTTTCCCCTGTTCGCAGAGATACCTGTCCATACCCCAACCGGCTTTTAGCGATCAGGATAACTTTCTTAAGCCGCAGAGTGCTCATATCCATGGAAGGATAACGCTCCTTGAGTTCGCGCTTAAGATGAAAGGTAGCGGGACGATCCTGTTTGCCGCGGACAAAGATGTCCTGCAACGCCAAAGTATACGTTTCCCCGTAAGATTGGGTATACCCACTACAAGGTAATGCAAGAAGCATTGTAATCACAAAAAGATAAAGTCTCCGGTAAAATCTACTCATTGCTCTGTTCTCCGTGTTTACATGAATTAGTCTGCACCGGCCTCACTCTCACAAAACCGAAAATACACCTGCGAGGCTGCTGATGCGCCGGCGCCGCTCCGTTACGTATTGCAGCACCTTAAAAGGACATGACATAAAAAGATAGCCGATGTAGGGGTATGTCAGCTCGATATCGAGCTATATCTACTCGACTCGGCTCAGAGACAAAGAGTATTCAGGATATGCTGCACAGCATCAACACCACCGGCAAGTCAGAGAATTGCTTTTCCCTTTCTCTTTCAGCCGACCGCCACCCAGGAAAAATCTTCTGGAAAAGAAGGTAAAATATGGATATTTTATCACTGAACCTAATTTACGAGAGCATCTCAGATAATCTTTGTCAGACGATAACCTGTTCTCGGCTTACTCTTTTTGCCAAGGAAGACACAATGCATCACGACGACTATTTCTCCAAATGTCTGCGCAGCAACCGTCTCACCCGCCGCCAGGTACTCTGGCTGCTGGGTGTGGGGACAGTAAGCGCCTGTTCCTGGAGCCTGCAGGGCTGCGCCACATCACCGGTAACCGGCAGGAGCATTCTGGTGGGGATGAGCGAAGCTCAGGAACGGGCCATTGATACCCAGGTGTCTCCGCATCAGTTTTCCCGTGATTTAGGTGAAGTGCAGGATGCTCGGGTTAACAGCTACCTCAGCGAGGTCGGACAAAGGATTCATACCACCAGCCATCGTCCCACAATGCCCTACTCGTACCGGGTGCTGAACGCCAATTATATAAACGCATATACCTTTCCCGGAGGCGCAATGGGAGTTACCCGCGGAATCGTCACAGAACTCGAGGATGAAGCGGAACTTGCCGCATTGCTGGGTCATGAGGCCGGTCATGTCAATGCACGGCATGCCGCACAGCGCCAGGGGCAAAGCATGCTCGCCCAGGTGGCCGTCGTCGGTCTCACTGTTGCCGCTGGGGATTCGGGCTGGGGCGGGCTGGTCGGGCTCGGCAGTCAACTTGGAGCCAGTGCTCTGCTTTCCAGTTATTCCCGCGATAATGAGCGGGAAGCCGATGCCCTCGGCCAGGAATACATGGTCCGGGCCGGCTATCCTGCCGACGGGATGGTCGAGCTGCATCAACTGCTGGTGGAGCAGGAAAAAGAAGAGCCCAGCCTGCTGGCAACAATGTTTTCCACCCACCCCATGGGACGTGAACGCCGCGACAATGCCCGAGTGTTGGCCTCCACCCGCTATGCCGCCAGTTCCGGGGCAGACCGCGGACAGGAACGATTTATGGACAACACCGCGGCACTGCGCCGGATAAAGCCGACCATCAATGCCTGCAAACAGGGGGAAACGGCAATGGCTCAAAAAAAACTTAGCGAAGCGGAAAAGCAGTTCGGCACCGCTCTGAGCGCCACTCCCGAAGACTATGCCGCCAATATTCGTATGGCGCAATGCCTGCAGGCTCAGGGAAAAGATGACCAGGCAATGCGTTACGCCGATACCGCCAGAAAAATCTATCCCGAAGAAGCTCAGGGCCATAAACTCTTTGGAGTACTCGCTTTGGCCCAGGGTGAGCCCGCAGCCGCCTACAATGCTTTTGATCAATTTGACCAGGCTTTACCAGGAGATATCGGGGTGACCTTTCTCAAAGGGGTGGCTGCGGAGGGGATGGGGGATCGACAGCGTGCCGGCAGGCAATACAGCTCCTTTCTGCAGCAGACCCAGCAGGGTGAGGCTGCTCAGTATGCCTATCGCCGCCTGCAGCAGTGGGGCATGGTTCGCTGAACAGAAATAGCCAGAGAGAAATCGAGTTTCCCAGTTTTTCCATAGCAACTATCTCTATGGCCCAACTCAAGCAAGGCTCCAGCAGCTTTTTTGTATTGCAACAAAAAGTGTTTTTTAAGGACGCCAAATGCTGAGAAATTCTGCTGAAGTACAAAGCTCACTTCAAATCTTTTTCTGTCAACTACAGCTCAGCGACCATCCGAGACCTTTAAATAGCGTGATTCCGCTTGATTTTTCTGCACCCTCGACAGAGCTTCTTGGATTTTTGGCTGAGCAAGTGCAAGGCGTTTATTGACAAGCTCGTCTAAGGATTCCAGATCAAGTTGCATCTTCTTCGAATTACTCAACCACTGTTCTACCACATCCTGGCCAGTCTCTTCATTCACCGGCAATAATTTTATGTGAGCTTGGGACCAGCCCATATTTGCGGCAACCTGCACGTAGTAATTCTTACCCGCTTCAACCTCTGCCTCCAAAACAGCATAATGCTCTGACTTTGCAACAAAAGAATATTTACCAGGGAGCAATTTAACCTGAAAATACGTCTCTCCCCTTAGGTTTCCGAGGAATCCATTGCTGTCCCAGATTCCAAAGCCCATTTGTTGAGCCCATGACTGAGGCCGAATGAATGTTATGATCGCATTTTCACCATCAGGTTGCAGAATCTGGTCTGTCGGCTTCATAAGATAAAGACCGAGTAAATCAGGATTAAACAATGCCGATTCATACCCAAGATTATCCTTAGGTGCAATTTTGGAGGCCTCGTCAGAGTTCATCACAGCAGTCATTCCAATATCTTCCTGCAATTCCATAAGTTTACCGGTAGTCATTTCAAAATAGAGAAATATCGACTCTCCCTTTCTGCCATCCAACCGTGTATACCCAAAAGGAACAGTCTGTTCCAAGTTCAAGGTATTGACCGAATCATCGATAATAAAATGGCAATATCTCCCTGAACCAATATTACAGATAAGGTTTTCATTCAAACCTACGTACAACCCTCGTGCAGCTCCAAGCATGGTAGACTGACGGATAACGTATACTATCGACTCGTTTTCTTCTGTTTTTCGTGGCGGTACGAAATTTTTATTCAACTCAAGATCTGCTGTCAACTTTGAAGCTCCGCATCCCGATAAAACCAAAGCACCAAGCAACAGAACAGACATTAAACACTGCTTTAGCATCGTTTGCTTCATTTCGTTTCTCCTTTTTCGTTAATATGAGCCTGCATTCCGCACCAAGTAAATGTTGTATCATCATACTTCAACTATCCAACTATAGTTTTCATTCCATAAATCACTCAAGGTTTATTTTCAGACCTCCAATCAGTATCCAGCTAGCCCGAATTTCTCACCAGCCGAGGTTGCCGTGGATGCGAGGCGCGAAGCAAGGCGCTATAGTTGTCTATGCACCTTGCTTCGGCAACGTTGCAGGCACGGTAAGATCGGCTGGCCTTCGGTGAACATTGTGTATGGTTTTCTTATGAAAG
>JAZBNU010000185.1:0-15500 GCA_036350815.1 Desulfopila sp. | reverse complement strand
TGGCAAAACGAATTGAAGATCTCAGAAGAGTCCTGATTTAGTAGGAGGGAAAAATTGAGCGAAAACAACGTGTATGATCTTGTTGTCCTGGGAGGTGGTCCGGGGGGCTATACGGCCGCGTTTCGCGGTGCCGACCTCGGTTTGAGGGTCTGTCTGATAGAGCGGCAGGAGCGGCTGGGCGGAGTTTGTCTGAATGTGGGCTGTATTCCTTCCAAAACCCTGCTGCATGCTGCGGCAGTTATTGAAGAAGCTCGCGAAATAGCTGATTTCGGCGTTACTTATGCTGAACCAGCTGTAGATCTTGACGCCATGCGTGCCAAAAAAGAGGAGATTGTCAGCAAACTTACCCAGGGGCTTGACGGTCTGGTGAAGGCCAGAAAGATCAGACGGGTTGTCGGGGAGGGGGTTTTTCAGAGCCAGAAGTCCATCAAGGTGACCGGCAGTGACGGTGCGGAGGTAATCGCCTTTAAACATGCCGTGATTGCTACCGGCTCCAGACCATTTGCTTTGCCGGATCTGCCTGAAGACAGCAGAATCTGGGATTCTACTGACGCGCTGCAACTGCCTTTTATCCCCAAGCGGCTCCTCATCATTGGTGGGGGCATAATTGGCCTTGAAATGGCTCAGGTCTACAACGCTCTCGGGGCAAAGGTGACGATTGTGGAGATGCTGGAACAGATTATTCCACCAGCCGACAAAGACATGATTCAGCCGTTGCTGCAGAAATTGAAAAAGGACTATACTCTCCTTACAAAATCTAAAGTCACTGCAATTGAAGCGCAGAAAAAGGCTGTCAAGGTTACGATTGAAACAAAGGGTGCCGAGGAAACAGCGGGTTACGATGCGGTTCTGGTCGCTGTAGGGAGAAAACCCAACAGCGAGGGAATCGGTCTGGAGAATGTTGATATTGAGCGGGGAAATCGCGGTTTCATTGAAGTAAATGAGAAGCAGCAGACCTCAGTCCCCACTATTTTTGCCATTGGCGATGTAACCGGCGACCCGATGCTGGCCCATAAGGCGACCCATCAGGGCAAAGTTGCAGCTGAGGTTATCGCGGGGCACAAGACGGCATTTTCACCGATGACCATTCCTTCGGTAGCCTATACCAATCCTGAAGTCGCCTGGATGGGGCTGACGGAGAAAGAAGCCAAGGAACAGGGAATAGAGTATGACAAAGGTAAATTCTCCTGGGGTGCCAGTGGCCGGGCGTTGACTGCGGGCGCACCACTGGGGGCTACCAAAGTTCTCTTCTCTCAGGAGACGGGACGTATTATCGGAGCTGCCATTTGTGGGCAGAATGCCGGAGAACTGATCCACGAGGCTGTTCTGGCTCTTGAGATGGGAGCTGATGCCGAGGATATAAGCAAAACTATTCATGCGCATCCTACCCTGGCTGAGACTTTTGCCTTCGCCTGCGAAATAGTGGATGGCTCGATTACGGACGCTTTACCGGCACGGAAAAAATAAGAATTGGCGGGAGCCCCTGCCGGAATGTTTCAGACTGCAGGCTTTTTATGTTTGAGAAAAGTGCCCTGGCGGTATTCGAGAAAGGCCAGTTCCAGCTCTTCCCGGGTGTTCATTACGATCGGACCCTGCCAGGCAATAGACTCTCCTAGAGGTTTCCCGAGAAAAAGAAGAAAGCGCAGACCCTCTTTGCCGGCGCGAATCTGGATTTCGTCGCCGTCGCTATACAGTAGCACGGTTCTGTTGACGCAGACTGTGCTGCCTCCGGGAGAAAAGCCGCCGGAACCGGCGATGACGTAAGCGATTGCTCTGTCACTGAATCTGGTGGGGTACATAAAATCAGTATCCGGAGGCAGGGTGATATCAAAATACTGCGGTTCTGTGGAGATACCCTGCACCGGCCCGGCAACTCCGTTGATTTCTCCGCAAATGATTCTGCATTCCGCACCGCCTGCAAGAGTAATCCTCGGGATGGCATCGCTGCGGATGTCACGGTAACGCGGTCGGCACATTTTTTCTGCAGCAGGCAGGTTGAGCCAGAGTTGAAAGCCGTGCATGGCGCCGTCGGCATCTCCCTTGGGCATCTCCTGGTGTATAATGCCGCTGCCGGCGGTCATCCACTGCACATCACCTGAGGAAATGACGCCTTTGTTGCCGAGGCTGTCGCCGTGTTCAACATCACCTTTGAGAACGTAGGTGATGGTTTCGATGCCGCGATGGGGGTGCCAGGGAAAACCTTTGCGATACTGTTCCGGCGTATCGGAGCGAAAATCATCAAAGAGAAGGAATGGGTCATGGGCCTGGGGGGAATCGAAGCCGAAAGCGCGCCTGAGATATACTCCGGCACCCTCCATTGTGGGCGCAGCGCTGCTTTCCTCGACTATTGTCCGTATTTGTGTCATCTGTTCCTTTTTTATACAATATGGGGGCTAGAGAGAAATAGCGACACACTGCTGGGTGGCCGGGTCTATTGCCTGACGGAAGCGCGCAAAGATACAGAGTCTGCGTTCTTCTTCCCGGAAAAAATTTAACCCAATGGTTTGGGCCTGGACCTTGAGCGGTGCCTCCTCCTTACCGTTACGACTGAAGTGGACATGCAGCTCCCTGTCTGCAAATAGGGAGTAATCGATTCCTTGCGGTAGGGTAAAGCAGAAACAGAAACCTCGGGGAAGAAGGTCTATTAGCCAGCTGTCGGCGATATGGTCGCCGATATCCCCTGTAAATGGTATTGCTTTTTGGGCTGGAGGAGGCTTGCGGCAAACTGTTCGATGTAACCCCATAATAAAGTCTTGGTCCCGGCAGTAATTCAGGAATTTACGGCAAAAATCGGGATAACCCGGCTGCAGGCTGAGCAGCTGCTCTTGATCAAAGAGCAATACTGTCGTGTCCTCTACAGCCTTGAGGGCGACAGGCCATTCCGACCCGTTCATGAAAATCTCATGTCCGAAAAGGTCACCTGCTTCAAGTGTCTTTATGCTGGTTATAGTGTCTTTTTCCGGGAAAGTGAGTTGTACGCCGCCGTCCTCTATGAAAAAAAGAGTTGAGTGTACATCGCCGACCGCGGTGATCGGCTCATTTTTTCTGAAAATCTTCGAAGTAAGAAGGGCCGAGAAGACCAGAAATTCTTCGTGACTGAGGAGGGTATAAAAATCAGCTCTGTTGTGGAGGTGTTTTTGCAGCTCTGCAGAGATATTCCGGGAAGTTGCAACCTCTGAAAACCAACTCTCTTTAGGGATGGAGGCGTGTTTTGTCGGTGATGCCGTCTCTTCTAGAGAAGGGGTGGAAGAGTCTGAAAGTGCCGGCCTGACGGTTTCTGTTTCATGGGGTTCAATCAATGTCACCCATTCCGGCAGATCTGTGGAGTCGATGTTTCTGCGTAAAATGGTGCAGGTTTCTTCTATGGTTTTCAGAGTCGCTTCTGTCAGGTGCTCTCTGGACTTCTGGTTGGCGACCAGAGTTTCCAGTGCGGCAAAAGATTTTTCAGCTGAATAGGCAGGGAGATATTTGCAGATTTCCTGGATGATACTATTCTGCAGGGCGCTCTCAAAGATGGAAACATTGTTCAGCAGACCAAGAAAAACAGCACCGACCCGCTCTTCCTGCAGGGGGCCAAGCAAATTTATGAGCAGCGGTTTGACGCGGTGGTCGCAGTGATTAAGAGCTTCGAGGAGCCTGGAAACTTTTTGCTCTCCGTTTAATGCCGCAATACACCGGACAGCTTCCTGCTGCACTCGTAAATCCTGGTGTCGGATGAAAGGTTTGACGATTTCGAACACAGCTGGATCCGCTATCCGGGAGAGTATAAGGAGGATATTTCTACTTACATACCAGGGGGGGTTGCTCCTCAGCTTTGCCACAAGAGACGGAATGGCGTCTATTCCAGTGGCTGGAATCAGATCGATCAGCCGTAAGCGCTGTTCTTTGTCTTCACATGAGGAGAGTGTTTGAAGCATCCGTGGTGCTGCTTTTTCTCCGAGCTGAACAAGAAGTGTCGCGGCCACATCACTTTTGTCGTTGTGGTTGGCTACATAGCTCGAGGTCAGCTGGTCGAGATAGGTATCCTGAGCAATAATACTGTGCGTCCTGGAGATTATCTGCCTGATAAGTTTGTGTTTTTTTAGAGTACCTTTTTTTATCTCACTGAGAACAGTGACAAGATCTTCCGCCTGATACCAGAGATCTTCCTCCAGCATTTTCTGTATGAGTTTGCCGAGTTGCAGACAGATATATTCAAAACCGCTGATATATTCGTTTTCATTTTTCAGCCAGCGGACAAGCAGGAGCGATATTGCTTCCAGCAGATCTTCATTGTTTTCCTCCAGTACTTTGGCTGCGACAAGGGACAACACAATCAGAGCGTATTCCCTGTGCTGCAGATTTTCTGCAATAGTTGTTTCTCCCAGTCGTTCGAGAAGCAGGAGGGTCTGCTGCATGTCGCCATTATGATAGAGATCGAAAATGTAGTGGGCCAGCTGTTCAATCAGCCCTGGAGTGTTTAGAACACTGTCGTCACCGTGCATGAAATCGTTGAATTGGGCAACGATGCCAGGTGTTGTAAAACGAGTGGAAAAAGCGAGCTCACCGGAACCATTGTCGCGGTAAAGTTGGAGCTTGTCTGATTTCATAGGCAGCGGCTCAATAGAAGATATATGTTGTGAAACGTTCATTCCTGATGGGGAGGGGGGCGCAGAAGAGGTAAAGGCGGTATTTTGCCGTAACCGCAGCCGGCATAAATTGGGTGTTGCATTGCAGGCTTGCGGTTGTCTCGGCAGTCCGGTTTTGCTGGTCGGAATGGTTGGCTTCCATTATATCTGAATCTCCCCTGATTGGATTCAAATATACAATGCTTGGCAAAAAAAACATATAGGTAGAAACACGGAATTTCAAATAGGTAAATTTACCTACTGTGCCGAAGGAATGGTGTCATATCGAGATATTGTGGAGGGCTCTATCTCGAAGAGAAAATCTGCTCGGCTGTGACGTGCCTCAATCGAGTGAAATTTTATCGATACTCTTGTCTTCAATGTTGACCATCAGCAGGTGATTACGCAGGCAAGAGCTGTTTTTGCAGAGAATCGCTGCAATTTCGGCACATTCAATGGCGGCCATAAGTGTCGCAGTGTAGCTTGGCGTTCCAAGTTTTTTTTCAACGCCTTTCTGTGTCGTTGAAGGCCTGTTGCCGTATATTCGTTGCAGGCCGACATCCTCCGGGTAAATTACCGTGGCTTGCCCGCTGTTACCACCGATGGCGGCGGAAACCAGGGGAATCCTGTTTCTGCGGCATGCTTCTTCCAGAACAAAACGAGAGGGGATAGTGTCGAGACAATCAACGGCCAGATGAACATTTTCAAGTATTGTTCTGCCATTCTTTTCGCTGAAAAACTCGGTAATGCTGCGAACTTCCACTGCGGGATTGATTATCTGTACCCTCTCTTTTCCCGCCTCTGCCTTTTTCATTCCCAGAGTATTCATAGTAGAAAGCAGCTGGCGGTTAAGATTGCTTTCCTCAAAGATATCGCCATCGACCAGGGTCAGCATGCCGATGCCGAGGCGTGCCAGAATTTCCGTCACTGTCCCGCCAAGACCTCCCTGGCCGATAACAGCAACATGAGAGCGAAGCAGGGTGATCTGTTCTTCGCTGCTGAAGGTCATTTGATTGCGGCTGTAACGTTCAGGTACGATCCCCTGCCGCAAGGCCGTCAGCTGCACCTCTCGAAGAGAGCACTCAGCCTCCTCTGCGATGAGGTTTTCATGGTTGCAGGAAAGGCTTCTGTAAGGCGTTCCATCAGGACGGTTTCCCTGTGCCGCATATCTATAGAGGAGATCGTTGATAGAAAGAGTCATAGGGGTAATCTGGAAAAAGTTGATTTAATCTGTTGCCGTAATTCAAGCCCAGGAAATAAAAAAAAGCAATTGGATAATGACCACCATGTATCCTTTGCCTGATACGGCGTAGTTACGTTTGCAGAATACAATGTATTTCCAGTTCTTTCGGGAGGTATGCAAAAAGAGGTGTGTCTACGAATATATTTTCTGCTATAGTAACGGATATGGTGGTAACGGTAAAAGCATCACAGATACCGGGAGGTACAGCAAGCAGATGACGCGGGAATATTCATTTACACTAACCGTACCATTACAGCAACTCGATGAGCTGGAATCCTTATTCGTCCAGGTACGGCAGATATGCCCCCAGGTTCGCATCAGCAGGAAAACCGACAGGAAGGGGTGTGCCCGCTATTATTTCAGTTTCCCCTACTCTTCCTCCAGACCTGATCTTGACTTTCAAAAATGGTTTGTGGAGAATACCAATGAATCCTGGGAGCTTTTCGGCCCAACCCACGGGCGCTGGGGGCTCTGTTGAGTGACTTCGGTTGCTGACCCGGCGCAAGACACATCAATATCTTATTGTTTAAACGGGTTCATCACCAGGGTTGGGCAATGGGCGTTTTTTACAACTCGCTCTGCAACACTGCCGAGGAGGAGCTTTTCGATCCCTTTGGTACCATGGGTGCCGATAATTATCAGGCCTGCCTCCTGCTCCTTGGCGAAATCAACAATACTATCAACGATATCACCTCTGATTACTTTGCTGCCGGAGCAGCTCGAATACGAATTAACCAGCTTCTCCAGCCATTCTTCGGCCTGGAGAGTAAGGTTTGTATTGTATTGCTCAAGTTCGGTTGTACCTACCTCCATATTTCCAATAACTCGAAACGGTTCGACAATATGGATGAGGATCAGGCTGGCGGAGAGTTTATCCGCCATATAGGCGGCGTATTCCACCAGTTTTTCGGTGTGGTCTTCCAGGTCAACCGGAGTAACGATAGTAGTAATTGCTTTCATAGTTCTCTCCAGAGTAGAATTGCGCGGTTTGGCAGGAAATACTGGTTTGCAAAGAGCATGTCCTGTCGCATAATGTCAACCAGGGTAAAAACTGCAGGATGAAGGCTGTGTCACTTTCTTATAGTATAAGGAAAAACGGGGCGTAATACAAAAAAAATAGAACCTGAGCCATTGTATAATGGGATGGTGTTATGCTAAGACAGGATAAGCCCTTTTATTGTTATGACTCACCCGGACTAAGGAGCAAAAAGGTGTCTGAGAAATACGAAAAACCCGAGAGAGTATCTGTCCATGGCGGTCATAGCGGCCAGTTCTGCAATCATGCGACCGATTCGCTGGAGGAGATAGTCTGTGCCTATATAGAGTACGGTTTTTCCTGGGTGGGGATTACGGAACATATGCCGCCTGCCGGATCGCAATTTATCTATCCGGAAGAGCGCCGGGCGGGCCTGACCGTCGAACTGCTCCGGCAGCGCTTCGCGGCATATATCCGGGAAGGACGGCGCTTGCAGGAGAAGTATCGGCACAGTCTTTTATGTTTCGTTGCCATGGAGATTGAAACCTGTCGAGGGGCCCACGACCTGGTTGACCGGCTTGTGGAGGAGTTCGAGCCCGATTATCTTGTCGGCTCTGTACATCATGTCAATGATATCCCTTTTGACTATTCTCAAGTCGAATATGATAAAGCTGTTCGCCATGCCGGAGGAATGGATGCTCTCTATTGCCGGTATTTCGATGAACAGTTTGCCATGCTGCAGCGCTTTTCTCCATCCGTGGTCGGGCATTTTGACCTTATCCGCCTTTTCGATCCCGACTACAGAAAACGATTGGAAAAAAAAGAAATCGCCCTACGAATAGAAAGAAACCTGGATTTCATAAAAGATAATGATCTGATTCTTGACTACAATCTGCGCTCCCTGCTCAAGGGAGCAGATGAGCCCTATGTCAGTCGGTCGATTCTGGAGATGGCACTTGCCCGGGGTATTGCAGCTGTACCTGGAGACGACTCCCATGGAGTTGACTCTATTGGGGTTAATATAGACAGGGGTGCTGCATTGTTGCAGGAGTATGGTTTTGCGACGATCTGGCGTAAGCCGAGATTGTTCCGGCCCAAATGAGATAAAAATGAGGCCGCTTTCCCTTAACCTTGGACGAAGGAGAATGAACTATGGCACAAAAAAAGATTTTGATGCTGGTTGGTGATTTTGTAGAGGATTACGAGGCAATGGTTCCATATCAGATGCTGCTGATGGTCGGTCATGCCGTGGAGACGGTCTGTCCGGGGAAAAAGGCTGGAGAGACTGTGAAAACTGCGATACATGACTTTGAGGGAGATCAGACCTATACGGAAAAGCCAGGCCATAATTTTATGATTACGGCAGATTTCGACAGCATCACGGCAGACAGTTTCGACGCCCTGGTCATTCCTGGTGGTCGTGCCCCGGAATATTTACGTCTCGATAAGCGGGTCCTGGATCTGGTTCGCAGCTTCGATGCAGATAAAAAGCCGATTGCGGCAGTGTGTCATGGACCGCAGATACTGGTGACAGCTGGAGTGCTGCAGGGTAAATCCTGCGCGGCCTATCCGGCCTGCGGCCCTGATGTTGAAGGTGCCGGTGGTGCCTGGGTGGCCAACAACGAGACATTTTCCAATGCCCATGTGGACGGTAATCTGGTAACGGCTCCGGCCTGGCCTGCTCATCCTGAGTGGATTCGTAAATTCCTGGAGGTGCTGGGGACGGAGATACGGCCCTGAACAGAAGTTTTTTTAGGCTGCCGGTGTTCTCATTAAAGTATCGCGTCAGGAAAAGAAAAGGCGCATCCGTGTTGCGTCAGTCCTATGGTCGTCAAATGAAACGATTGTCGGACCGTGTGCTGCGGATTTCCTCCTCATCGGCCGTGAGCCAGCCGGATCTGCTGTTATCCACCTGATCAAAGGCGGCTATATAGGGTTTGATATCATAAAGAGGGGTGTTGTCGAGAATGTCGACACCCCTGATGGTGAGTTCGTTGCCGTCTATGTTGAGAAGCTCCACTATGGAAATACCGATATGATTGGGGCGCAGAGGAGACCGAGTCGCAAAAACTCCTCTTTCCGTCGTATCTAGAAAAGGAACAACCTTGAGCTTCATTTTGCCTGCCTTGTGAAAATCGTAAAGCAGGTAGATATGGCTGAACCCTTCCAGGTCATCAAGGCCCGGAGCAAATTGCGGCTCAACAATTACCGTGCCGGTGATATCCGCAGCACCTTTCGGCTGGACCGGCATATCGGCAAGTGCGGTGAAAGGTGACCTGATGGTTCCAATATACTGCATGGCATTCTCCTGAGCTTCTGTCTGTATCTATTATATCATCTTAAAGCAGTACCTTTTTTGCAGGCAGGTTGCAAGGAGAAGCTCACGTCACCGTTTGATGCCGAGGAGATGTGTTCAGCGGTTCTATTGTTGCAAGACGGTGAAAGAGGAGAGAAGCAGGATACGAAAATGCTTCAGGAGCGGTGCTTTTTGGGTGGAGAGTCGCTGCCTTTTTTGTTGGGGCTGGTTTTGTTGCTGGGAATAAAACGCTGTGGCTGATCTGAGGCGGTTTCTGACTGGCGGCGTGGAATGCGCATTACACCACCACCTACTCTAAGTAAGATATCTTTAGTGATTTTTCCTTTCATTGTTCCTCCTGATGAAAATATTTCATGGCTCGATATGGCGAGCTGGCCAAGGAGACTTGCGATAGGCTTGACATGGAGTAAGTATATCGCAAAATCCCTGGATAAGACCCGTCGGTAAAGCGGGGATAAGCAAGTCGAGACGATTTTCCCCATGAAAAAGACGAACTGCTGCGACGTCTTGGGTCCGTTCCTGATCTGTAAATGGCTTCTGCCGGTAACTTCGAGGAGATCTTCCTCGTATGTACTCCAGGAATGTATTACTATCCCACTATGACATGTTTCGGTGCTGAATGTCAAGCTTCACAATTTTTGCAATGGAGAAGGCGGCGTGTTCGCACTTTTCAAACGAGGAACTGTATGTTTTGTCTTTATTCAAGGGGAGATAGCCATGAAATGGTCAGATGATTACAAAATCGGTCTGGCAGCGATTGATTCGCAACATAAGCGGCTGTTTGAATTGATAGGAGATCTCAACAGTGCGTTGCGTGCCGGTCTTAGCGGGGCTCATCTGGAAAAGCTGCTGAGCTCGCTCGATCAATATAAAACCAGGCATTTCCAGCTGGAAGAAAAATATATGAAGGAGTGTTCCTATCCTGGTCTGGCGGAGCAGCAGGAGGCCCATGCCTATTTTTCTGCAAGATTTGTGGAGCTGGGTGAGGAAATGCAGCGCACCGGAATGACCTCGGTTATAGTCAATGCTGTAAAGGAAGAGTTGTCACAGTGGGTTCAGGAGCATGTGACCGGGTTGGATATGCAGTTTGGCAGATACTATCGGAACTGGAAAGACAAGCAGGGCGCTGGAAACGCGGCCGAGACGACGGAAACGTAGGCAGGTTCCGGATCTTTTCGGCAGATGGAAAATCCTGATCAGCCGGGTTTCTGCGTTGACCTCACACAGTTCCGGCCATCTTTTTTGGCGAGATAAACAGCCTTGTCCGCTTCTTTCATCAAGGCATCAATATCGGTAATCGCAGGTTCGCTGCTTGCTACCCCTATACTGACTGAACCCTGCCACAGCCCATCTCCGGCAATAATGTTCAGCGCGGCAACTTTTGCCCTGGTCTGTTCCCCGAGATAGAGAGCTCCCTTAATGTCGGTGTTAGGACAGATGATGAGAAATTCATCTCCGCCCAGCCTGCATACGATATCGTCGCTGCGTACCGCATGCTGGAGTTCCTGGGCAAGACGCTGCAGTACGGTGTCGCCCGCATCGTGGCCATAGGTGTCATTAATGGTTTTAAAACCGTCCGCGTCGACCATGAGACAGGAAAGTGGTTTGCAGGAGAGCTGCCTTTCTTTCCAGAAGAGCTCCAGCTGGCTCATGGCAAAACGTCTATTGGGCAGCTGGGTCAGGTGATCTGTGACGGAAATCACTTTCAGAGTTTCATTGGCCTGGGCCAGTTCTTCTGTTCTGGAGGCGACCCTTGCCTCCAGGGTACGGTTCAATTTTACCAGTGCCTTGTTGCGTTGCGAAACAAGGCTGAAAAGACCATGCAGGGCAGCAAGAAGTGGTTCTGTGGAACTGTTGAGCGCACTTTCTCCCTGAGCAAAAGCCTCGGAGCTGCTAGTTCCACTGCTTATGGCATTAACCTGTCTGGCCATGTTCTGATCGGCGCCGAGGATGTGATATGCAAGCCAGTGCACTAGGAATTTGAAAAGATTGCGGCAGTCCTCAATGTTGCCGGTATCAATGGTTTCGGCGAAATGAGCAACGTCGGTGACAAATTCAGCATGTTGGCGGATATGCTCTTTGGTATGGC
Source organism: Desulfopila sp. (assembly GCA_036350815.1). GTDB lineage: Bacteria > Desulfobacterota > Desulfobulbia > Desulfobulbales > Desulfocapsaceae > Desulfopila_A. The sequence continues at coordinate 4,268 of JAZBNU010000185.1, read as the reverse complement.
GTGGATCCAGACCTGATCGCTGCATCAGTTTTTCTTCTGTGTCGAAATGGAGTCGGGCGTAGTCGCCCAGCTCTACATAAGTGGTAGTAAGAAAGTCTTCCTTAAGACTGTTTTCCGCAATGGCCTGCCCGAAAGAGTTGATCATGCGGACCAGCTGCTGATGCTGTGCATCAACGCCAGGGAGTCCGGTGCTGAAATGTGTTCCCCATTTAAACGATTCCATAAATTGCACCTGCTTTACTGTCTTTCCAGGAAGGAGCCTTGTTGGCTGTGGGGAGTCCGGAAATCAGAAACAGATCCGGTGGTCCCGCTTGTTGAAAATATACCGGGTAAAGCCTGCACTGTCGTCTGCTGCTTTCTCCGGCCATCTGGAGTAAGAATACGGGAGAGACGCTTCTCTGTCAAGCTTTACGCCGGTTTCCCCGGATCATGCAGAAGGTCCAATCGGTAAAAAAGGTCAACACTCCTTGCATGGGTGTTGCAAGACAAGAGAGGGAGCCGGCATGCCATAACGTTTTTTGAGTTTTTCGCCAAGACGAATCAGCAGATCTCCCAAGGTGGCCAGCAATCTAGCCATTCCGGAGGGATTTGCCGTCTTGTATTCTGCGATCAGCCTGCACCTCTTTGCCTCTCGCAGTAGTTCACCTTTTCTCTCCCGGAGCAGTACTTCCATAATATATGGGTTCATGGTGTCATCTCGTAATTTTATAATTTTATCATTGTTTCTTCCGGAACAACACTCAGTCTTTTGTGATAATTTTTTTTGGAACTCCTGAGCGCCTACTGGAAATTTCCAAGACCGCTCAGTCCCGAATCACCGGCCGGGTGACGGATAAGCTCTTCAATCGCACTGGCAAGTAATTCTATCCCTTCCTGTATCTCGTTCTTGTCCGCCCAGGCGGTGCTCAGCCTGAGGGCGTGGACATATCTGTGGTCAATGTCAAACAATGGTCCGGGGAGAAAAGAGACACCCTTTTCCGTGGAAGAGAGCAGCAGGGCTACGCTCGAGTATCCCTGGGGGAGCTCCACCAGCAGAGAAAACCCGCCGGCCGGCTCGCTCCAGCGAACCCCTTTCGGCATCAGCTTTTGCAGGAAGTTGAGCATGGTCTTCATCCTTTCCTGGTATATTTTCTTCATGGCCAGGGTGTGGCTGTCAAATTTTCCCGACTTGAAGATGGTCAGGGCAATCCCCTGGATCAGTGCAGGAGTCGAATGATCCATCAGTCTCTTGTGCTGGGCCAGTTCACGAACCCGCTCCGGCGAACTGATGAGCCAGCCGAGCCGCAAGCCGGTCATGATCGATTTCGACATGGAACTGACCACAATGGTCTGTTTTTCTCCTAAAGTATTGAAAAGGCTGGGGGGAGGGTGCTCGTCAAAATGAAGCTCTTTGAAAAGTTCGTCGGCGACGATGACGCTGCCTGTTTTTTCGGCCCACTCGGCCAGCTCAAAATGCCTTTCCGGGCTGAGATCGGCTCCTGTTGGGTTGTGAAGATAGGGGCAAAGGTAAAGCAGCTGTTCCTGGCTGCTTTGGTGGTGATAGAGCCTTTCCGTCAGCGGTCCCTGGCTGTCGCGCGGGATGGTTTCCACCCAGTGCCCCATTGCGGAAAAAGCATCTGGGATGCCTTGAAAGCATGGAGTCTCGCACAAGATGGAAGGGCGGTTTTCCAGGGCCGCCTGAGCCACCAGGGATATGGCCTGCATTGCCCCATTGGTAATAAGAACCTGATCAGGAGTAATGTCTGCGCCGTCCTCATTAAAGCGCATGGCAATTTCTTCACGGAGTTCGTATAAGCCCAGCTCGTCTGTCGCTTCTACAAACTGGTCAGCTCCGCCCATAATGGTTTCAGTGGTCGCCTCAGCCAGAAAATTTTCAGGCAGCAGCCTTCCGTCGGGAATCCCTCTGGTAAGCTGGATGATTCCAGGCTTGTTGGTTAGCGGCATTATGTCTACAAGCGCCTTTCTCACCCCGGATCGAAGCCTTTTAGCCGCAAATTCAAGAGGGTTAGGTGCCGGTGCTTGGCGTTGGCCGCTGTTTGACAGGAAATGGGTCCGGGGAGCTGCGCTGCCTGTTGCGGTCGGTTGTGGGCTGGTTTCGCTGTCGCGGATAAAGGTTCCCCGACCGACGTGGCAAGCCGCGTGACCGGCGTCGCTCAGATCCTGCAGCGCTCGTCGAATAGTGGCCTGAGTCACCCCTATCTCCTTTGCGAGGGCGGAGACGGGAGGCAGTCTGTCCCCGGGCGCGAGTCTGCCTTCCCGGATTGCCGCCGTGATGCTGTCGCGGATTTGGATGTACAGCGGAATGTCCGAATCTCTGTCTACGGAATAGTCAATCATATAGTCTCCTTTTAAAATGATATAGTATTGATACACAATCTATTTATATTTTGTCAAGAAAAGTGTTAGGGATGAAAGAAAAAATATCATCAACACGATTTGTCACTGATACACTACAGCAAAAATTGAGATATTTTCTTTAAATTACAAGAGTATGTGTATGGAACGGGCAGAGTTGTGAAGAGAGGGAGGAAGAGTGGCGCTGCTGTGGAAAGAAAGAGAACTCAGCTTCGGCATGGAGATTACAGCCGCAATTCCCATGCCGAAGTCTAGAACCGGTAAGAATCGTATAGAGTGTGTGTGGTCCGGTTGTGAATGTTGTGTGCCTTCTCGCCCCGTCAGTTATTGTTTACATAGTGAACAACCTTCGCAACCGCATTTCTGTTGAGAGTCTGGGCGCAGTAGGTTCCGCCCTTACTGGACCCGACGCCGTCTTTCCAGCGCAGCAGTTCTCCTCCGTTGTCGTTGAGCAGAACATAGTCGAGATCGAGGGAGGCCGCTCCGGCGCCGTAGCCAACAAATGCCCGAGCCGCTCGACTGCCGGGATTGAAGGCGGCAACGTCGATGATAAGAAGCTTGCCCATGCCTTTGTTGTAGTCGTTTCTTTTCTTGATCAGGGTGGCGTTGAATCCGGAACGGTTCAGGCTCTGGATGATGTCGCGGTCCATCCAGCGCATGACAATGTCAAGTTCTCGTTGCTGGTCATCATTGAGGCTGGTAAGGTTGCCGTCCATGGTCAAAACAGTTATGTCCTGACCTTTTTCGGGATTCAGGCTGATCTGTTTTTTCCCACAGCCGCTGCTGATGCCGAGAAAGAGCAGTACCACTAAAAACAGTGCTAATTTCTTCATGTTTTTCTCCAGTAGGTTCTTCATGTTGTGATTTTGGGTGTTCCGCGAAAACTGTATTTCTGGTACATCAAAAAAACTGAAATATCAACTATTTTGTAACCCACTGCGGCAAGCTTCTCCTGTGGGAACACCTGACTGTCCTTTGTGGTCGAACAGAGATGAAACCGGGATGGCTATCCGCTGTGCTTTGGCAGAGGTTTTTTTTGAGCAGGATCAGCGGGAAGCGACGACCAGGCAACAACTTTGTTTCTGCCGGTTTGTTTGGCATGATAAAGTGCCTGGTCAGCTCTGTCTGTCAGGGATTCAAGGGTGTCGTTATGAGCGTATTGCGCCAGACCGATGGAAATGGTAACAGGTATGTTTAATGATTGACTGAAGCCGGCCTCCACTCCAAGGCGCAGTCGCTCCGCAATGGCAATGGCGCTAGTCTCCGAGGTGGCTCGCAAAAGAATGAGAAATTCTTCGCCCCCCCAACGGACCGGGGTGTCATAGGGACGATTTTTTTGAAGGAGGTAAGCGCCGAGTTCCTTAAGAACGACATCGCCAAAATGATGGCCATGGGTGTCGTTGATCTTTTTGAAGTGATCAATATCGAGGAAAAGAAGGGTGAGTGACTCATTTCGCCTGAGACTGCGGGCGCACTCGTCATGAAACATATGAGCGAAGTATCTTCTGTTTTTCAAACCGGTCAGTGGGTCATGAACGGTCAGGTCCTTCAACTCCTGTATCTTTTCATCAAGTTCCTGGTCCTTTTCGTTCCGTATCGTTCCGAGAATGCCGAAAAGAATCCCAAAAAGTATCGGGTGGGCAAGAAAAAACCATTGAACCGGAGAGGTGATGCTGGTAACAAATGAATGCTCGAGCCCTGCAGATTTGAGAGTATTCATCTCGAAGAGAAGGGTGACGATCGGGATGGGCAGTCCCCAGAGGAACCCGAACCAGATATAGAGATTATGGAGAATATCAAAGCTGTAGGGCTTCCTGGCAGCGTTGATAAACTCTGTTACCTGACGAGGAACGGTGTTTTTCATAATGCTCTCAAAAAAAAGAGACAAAAGTAGAGTCTGTTTTTTGCAGAAT